>PNIW01000122.1 GCA_002878315.1 Mesoaciditoga sp.
TGAAAGAGGATAAAGGCCCTTGATGAAACATATGTTAATGTAACGGCGAATCCATGAAATGGAATTGAAAGTAAAATAAACCACACCTTTTGCTTTTTGCTTTGATATCAGAGGAATCCATGAAATGGAATTGAAAGTATATATAAATATGTTGGTTATGAAACTATTAAGAACAAAGAATCCATGAAATGGAATTGAAAGTCATTTTTATTAGTTATATTACATTGGTCATATATGCTAGAATCCATGAAATGGAATTGAAAGTCTTCAGTTCATGCTAGTAAATTTGCAAATCTTAATATTCCTAGAATCCATGAAATGGAATTGAAAGAAATATTATCAATATCCTCTTCTGATGATTTGGCACCAATAGAATCCATGAAATGGAATTGAAAGATAGAAGGGATCAACACATATTCGTATTTGTTAACAAAGTGAATCCATGAAATGGAATTGAAAGCCTCGTGGTCCGCTATTCTCTACTTTAACTAGACCTTTGCGTGAATCCATGAAATGGAATTGAAAGATAACTCCACCAGCACCACTTATAGCTATTGAACGAGGCGGATAAAGAATCCATGAAATGGAATTGAAAGAATCATAATATTTGAAGAATCCTCCAGCATTATTTTCATTGTATGAATCCATGAAATGGAATTGAAAGAAAAGTTTCAGCAAATTTGAAAAAAATTTACAAGACGCTATAAAGGAATCCATGAAATGGAATTGAAAGCACTCATTATTCAACACTCTCCACAAGATAAATTATTTTATTGAGAATCCATGAAATGGAATTGAAAGAAGTGATAAGAAATCAGCCTTTTCAACATCGTCTACCCCATCAGAATCCATGAAATGGAATTGAAAGGATATATAACATTTCTGTAATAACTTGATGAACTTAGTGAATCCATGAAATGGAATTGAAAGAGTGGAGCAACTGGAGGAAATGGAGGTAATACACCATATTATGAATCCATGAAATGGAATTGAAAGCAGCAACTTCCCAGTTATGCATTTTCGTAGCCATAAATTGAGAATCCATGAAATGGAATTGAAAGATCCTCGTGATAATGTGTTTCATTATATTCAAAGTCATGAATCCATGAAATGGAATTGAAAGATTAATAAAACAGTTTACATTACCTTACAAACATAAGGTAAGAATCCATGAAATGGAATTGAAAGCCCTATAATATTTGTGCATTCTAAAGTTTATAAATCTGAATCCATGAAATGGAATTGAAAGATATCCTTATGCCATACTATGAGAAAATAAATTTATATTTGTTGAATCCATGAAATGGAATTGAAAGCTTACTTTCTTGCGTTAATGGTTCTAATATCTTGTTTAAAAGGAATCCATGAAATGGAATTGAAAGTGATAATTTTTTATTTGTTGTAAAATCGTATTGAATTTTATGAATCCATGAAATGGAATTGAAAGTTTAGTGTCACTTTTTTCTCAACTGTCTCTTGCTTTTGCTCGAATCCATGAAATGGAATTGAAAGAGGCTTGCCAAGCAGGTGTTTGTTTTTTGTTTTTAAGATCTGAATCCATGAAATGGAATTGAAAGTTTATTAATATTTTCCATAATTTTAGGAAGGAATGAAGAATCCATGAAATGGAATTGAAAGTTATTGTTAAAAACATCTGCGTGTTTTCTTTCTAAATACGTGAATCCATGAAATGGAATTGAAAGGTGCCCTCGTCATTGAGCTGCTTTATTTTCACAGTTCTGGAATCCATGAAATGGAATTGAAAGATATCATACATCACTTTACTACTACTTACTATCATTTCCTATGAATCCATGAAATGGAATTGAAAGTCTAGTAATAGGGTTCCCAGATGGTTTTACAAATAAATGGGAATCCATGAAATGGAATTGAAAGTTAGCCACTGCTTGAGGTATATAATTCGCGTACTGGTTGATTGAATCCATGAAATGGAATTGAAAGATTCTTCTTTAGTGCTATATCATTTATGTGATTTTGAATCCATGAAATGGAATTGAAAGGCACGTCTTTTTTCACTGAAGTGGGAAAGTAGCATGTATTAGGAATCCATGAAATGGAATTGAAAGGCTG
>PNIW01000037.1 GCA_002878315.1 Mesoaciditoga sp.
AAAAACATCAATCAAAAATGAACAGTTTCATCAATCTGAATTGAGTGGTACCATCTGAATATCTCATTGTATTGGAGGTATCCAGATGTTAGAAGAAAAAATGGTCTTTGAAATCCAAATATTTCATTCTGAAGGTTTGAGTATCAGTGCAATTGCAAGGCGCCTTGGCATTGCTCCTAATACGGTCAAAAAATATCTTACAAAGGAGAGATGTCAAATGGAAAAACATTCTAAACTTGACCCATTCAAAAGTTATATCATCTCAAGACTCAACGAGTATCCTGAGATCACATCTGTGGTACTCTTAAAAGAGATAAATGCTCGTGGATACACAGGCAAGATAACAACACTTAGAGTCTTTGTCCATTCAATTCGACCGCCTGAACCAGTTACAATTGGAAGGTTTGAAACAGAAGCAGGCCAGCAATTTCAGGTTGACTGGGGAGAAGGGAAAACCATCATAGGCGGTCATGAAACAAAGATAAAGTTCTTTGTCATGGTGCTCGGATATTCAAGGATGCTGTATGCCGAGATAGTTGAAGATGAGACGCTTCAGACTTTGCTCGCCGCTCACAACAGGGCATTCGAATACTTCGGAGGAGTTTGTCTTGAAGGATTGTATGACAACATGAAAACGGTTGTAAAGAAGATAGAAAAGCACAAGATTTACAACGAGAGATTCATGGACTTTGCAAACTTTTACGGATTTAAAGTTATAGCACACAGGCCTTACAATCCTCAAGCAAAGGGTAAAGTCGAAAGGATGGTGCCATATGTCAGGCAGAACGTGCTTTATGCCAAAAGTTATGACTCAATCGAAGAGTTAAAATCATACCTGTCTGAATGGCTTGTAGAAGCAAATAATAGGTTGCATTCACAACTAAAAGAGATCCCATCCTCAAGATTCGAAAAAGAGAAAGCCTTTCTCCGCAAGATAGAAAGATTTTATCCTATCAGGAAGGTTGAAACACGCGTAGTCAGAGAAGGAAATAGAGTTGTTTATCGTAACAGAGCGTATGAAGTACCTGCAAAAGTCGGTCAGAAGGTAAACATCTCCAAAGATGGAAATATGCTCCGGATATATCTCGAGGACAAAATCGTACTTGAAAGTCCTTTGGATGTGGAAGTAAGGTCATTGAATGAATATGAAAAGTTCTTAGGAGAAGGCATATGAGCTACGAGCATGTCAGGGAACTACTCAAAGAGATGAAACTTGACGGGATATCTTTAACGTTAGACTCAACATTTGAGGAATGGTCGAAGAGCGGGAAAGATGCCACAGAATTGATTGAAGAACTTTTAGAAGCGGAGAAAAAGTCTTTGAAAGCCAAAAAGTACGATGTGGCGTTGAGATACTCTGGATTCCCCTTTCACAAGCATTTAGATGAGTTTGACTTTACCTTTCAGCCGAGCATAGATGTGAAGAAGATAAAAGAATTGAAGACATTGAGATTCATGTATGAAAAAGAGAACGTGATCTTCTTAGGGCCGCCCGGAGTAGGTAAGACTCATCTTGCAGTGGGGCTTGGAATGGAAGGAATAAAAGAAGGGAAGAAAGTGTATTTCATAAACTCAATAACACTTGTGGATAAATTGAAAAAGTCATTCTATGAGAGGAGTTTTGAAAAACAGATGAGATTCTATAAGGCTTTGGATCTGCTCATAATAGATGAACTTGGATATCTTCCGCTTGATTCAGAAGGGGCGAAACTGTTCTTCGAACTAATAAGCGAGAAATACGAGCAAGGCAGTGTAATAGTAACATCTAACAGGAGTTTCAACGAATGGAACAAGATCTTCGAAGATGAGGTAATAGCCACGGCTGTACTTGACAGATTGCTTCATCATTCGACGATAATAAACATACGGGGAAAGAGTTACAGATTGAGAGAAAAGCAAAAAAGCGGTATGATAAGATTAGATACGTCAAAAATAATTGATGAAAATGCGCAAAATTGACCGATGAAAATGCGCAAAAAAATTCGATGTTTTTAATCAAAAATTTTCGATGTTGACAATTGAGAGAAATTGATGGTTTTTCTTATATACGAGGGAGGTTTTAAAATGGGA
>PNIW01000079.1 GCA_002878315.1 Mesoaciditoga sp.
ACGATCGACCAGTTCGCGGTTAGCCTTGTCAGATCGCAAACCAATCTCGTTTTCGCAGACAGGTCTCTTAAAATAGTCATACTCTCTTCTGTAATTGAGGACATGGCCACACGCAATTTAAACATGCCTGAAGAGCTGAAAATGGAAGCCGGCATGATAAGTCACAAATCAACAGTCGAAAAATTGCTCTCTTTAATAGACGATATAAAGACGTACATGAAAGAAGGGGAATTTTCAAATCCAGAGAATTTCCGTGATGCCTTCATAGAAGGAGTCATGACAAGATTCAAAGAGAAGATGGACTCAATGAAACTTTTTGACACGTATGATGCTTACAGATTGGTGGCCGAAGGTAAGGTAAAGGCAAGCGGAAAGAATCTTTTCATAGATGGATTCTACGACTTTACCCCTGTTGTCGGGGAATTTTTTAAAGCGGTAATCTCTTCATTTGAAAATACTTACATAACGGTAACGACCGGCGAGATATTTGAATTTGGCTCTGCGACGATAATGGATGCGGTAAAAGATCTCAATCCGATCGTGATAAAGAAAGAATTTTCGGGAAATGGAATAGCAAAAGGTCTTTTTGGCAGAGACGGCGATGGTGTAAAGATACACAGATTTGGAAAGCCATCCGAAGAGATAGAATGGGTATGCAAAAAAGCCAAGTCACTGCTTTTGGAAGGATACGATCCTCAAGACTTCGAAATAGTTGTCAAGTCAGAAAACAGCAATTACATAAAGGCAATAGAAAACAAATTAGAAGAATACTCTATAGGCCTTTCATATCTTGGAAAAAAGAAGCTTTTCCAAAACACGGCTGTTCAAAAAGTCATGCTTCCTTTAAGAGTCGCGAGTGGCGGCTATCCGCAGGACTTGCTCATGAGCATGATCATTGCGGGATTTGGAGGAGAAACGGCAGAATTTCCTCTAATCTACAGCAAAGCGCATTTAGAAAGAGGACTTATGAAGCTTTCTTACAGATCAAGGCTTGAAGACTGGGAAAGAAGGCTTGGCAACTTTGAAAAATATCTTGAACATCTCAAAAATCTTGAAGATGAAGAAGCCGAAGGCATAAAAGAAGAGGCAAGAAGTCTTTACAGGTCATTGCAAAAAGCGCAAAAGAGTGTAAAGACTTTGTTTGAATTTTTGAAAAGGCTCGAAGACGCAAAAGATCCGCGGGAATATTCGAAAATTCTTGAAGAGGCTATAGAGATAGTTAAATCAAATGCAACGGAAGAAGATGGCATGGCTCTCGAGAAGTTAAAAGATGTCATATGGGAGATAGAAAATATCTTAAATTTTATAGGAATGAAAGAAATAAATTCTGCCGATTACAGATACTACCTCGAAATGCAGATAAGGGATGTGGATTACAATCCCCCGTTAAAATACGAATCGGTAAGAATGTCAGATGTCTTGACATCAAGATTTAGCCATAGAAAGATAAAGATATTCGTTGATTTTACAGAAGGCAATTATCCCGAATTTCATCCGAATTATTTTTACAACTCTTTAGAAGAGGAAAAACATTTTGGAATAAATAAAACAAAGAAAAGGATTGCCGACGACAAACTCGACTTTTACACGGCATTGTCTCATGCAAATGAGGCTTATATAACTTTTGCAGAAGCGTCCGAAAGCGGGGTAGGAATAATACCTTCCGTCTACCTCGAAGAGATAACCGAAAAGTTTGGGGACGTAGTGCCTGAACAGCCATATCCTTACATGAGTATTCAGGAAGGAATTATATCCTATTCTAAATGGGCAAGATGGAACGGAAGAGACAATACAATCGAGAAAAGATTTGGAATAACGGTCTCAAAGGAAAAAGATTTCCACATAAAAGATGAAAAAGGCCTTGAATACTGCGATAATCTTTCAAAAATGCCCGTGAGTTTTTACAGATACCACACGTACATCAAATGCCCTTTGAGATATTTCTTTGAGTATGTTATAGGGCTGCTTAAAGATATTCAGTATGATCTTGACCTTAACAACATAGAGATAGGTACGGTCTACCATAACAGTTTGAGGCAATTGATAAAGTCAGGAAGAGAAAA
>PNIW01000012.1 GCA_002878315.1 Mesoaciditoga sp.
TTAAATAAATTAGCCCAAAAATATGATTATACGCAAGATACTCTGCTAAAACTTTCAGATTTTTACATAACACACTCTTATAGATGTATCAATTGGTTTAAAGAGTTGAAACCATTATACTATCTTTCTGATTATCTTAATCCTAAATTTTTAGAAATCCAAACAGATTTATCTAAAAAAGAAAATTTAGTAGCATACAATCCTAAAAAAGGATTTGCTTTTACCCAAAAGATAATTTCTTCAGCAAAAGATATAAAATTTTTACCTTTGGTAAATATGACAAGAGACGAAGCTATAAAGACACTTCAAAGAGCCAAGGTTTATATAGATTTTGGTAATCATCCAGGTAAAGATAGAATACCAAGAGAGGCATCTATTTTAGGTTGTTGTGTGATTACAGGAAAAAGAGGAAGTGCTGCTTTTTACGAAGACGTTCCAATCCCAGAGGAATATAAATTTGAAGATAAAAATGAAAATATACCTAAAATAATAGATAAAATCTTAGACTGTTTTGAAAACTATGAAGAAAAGTATAAAGATTTTGAATATTATAGAGATAGAATAAAACAAGAGCCTCAAAAATTTATTGAAGATATGAAGAAAATATTTGTAAGATCAAATAATATTTCGAATTAGAAGCGAAGAAAGGAATAAAGATGAAAGGTCTCATTCTCGCCGGAGGCTCCGGCACAAGGCTTTATCCGATTACAAAATCAATAAGCAAACAATTACTTCCCGTCTACGACAAGCCCATGATTTACTATCCTTTATCCGTGCTTATGCTCGCAGGAATCAGAGATATCCTTATCATCTCAAACCCGGAATATCTTAATCTGTTCAAAGATTTACTTGGCGATGGAAAGCAAATCGGAATGAATTTCTCTTACAAATCTCAGGATAAGCCAAAGGGTATCGCGGACGCGTTTATCGTCGGAGAAGAATTCATAGGCAACGACAAAGTTGCGCTTATATTAGGAGACAATATCTTTTACGGACAAGGCTTTACCGCAATTCTAAAGAGAGCCGCGGCTTTGGAAGATGGGGCCGTTATATTTGGTTATTACGTAAAAGATCCGTCATCTTACGGTGTAGTAGAATTCGATGAGAATAACAACGTAATTTCACTCGAAGAAAAGCCCGAACATCCAAAGTCGAATTACGCAATTCCCGGCCTTTATTTTTATGATAATCGGGTTGTTGACATCGCAAAACATTTGAAGCCATCCAAAAGAGGAGAACTCGAAATAACAGATGTGAATAGAGCATATCTTGAGATGAAGAAGTTAAGGGTGGAGTTATTTGGTCGCGGTTTCGCGTGGCTTGATACCGGAACTCATGACAGCCTTTTGGAGGCATCTAACTTTATAGCAACAATACAAAAGCGCCAAGGCTTTTATATCGCGTGTATAGAAGAGATTGCGTACAGACTCGGATACATAGACAAAGAACAACTGAAAAGATTGGCAAAGCCTTTGATGAAGACGGAGTATGGAAAATACCTTGAAGAAATAGCGAGAAGCGCGTAGGTTGTAGCGGGTGGCCCGTGGAAAGAACATAAAGGGGAAAAATAGGGGATATAATGGATGAGCCAAGATTCAAAAAGCTAAGAGTGTGGCAGGAAAGCCATGAAATTGACCAAAGAAATATATGAAGCAACAAAAGATTTTCCACAAAATGAAAAGTATGGTCTTTCGTCTCAATTGCAAAGGGCAGCCGTAAGAGAAGAAGTAATGATTACCACGCGCTACGTGCTACCAGCCACGAGCCGATAGGAGGTTTTATGCTTAAATTTACAAAAATTTCCACTTCAATTGAGGGTTTATACATCATCGAGCCCCGGGTTTTCCCAGATGAACGGGGATTTTTCATGGAATCGTACAATAAAAGAGATTTTACCGAAATCGGCCTAACAATGGAGTTTGTTCAGGACAACCATTCGAGATCAAAAAAAGGCGTGCTGCGAGGGCTTCATTTTCAGGACAAGCATCCTCAGGGGAAACTCATTCGTGTTGTAAGGGGAGAGGTCTTCGATGTCGCCGTCGATATTCGAC
>PNIW01000014.1 GCA_002878315.1 Mesoaciditoga sp.
CGCCGTTTCTCCGTGAGAATCTATTGCGACTGCGCCAACGGTACCATGCAAAAATTCCGGATGTTCTTTGAAAAGTTCTCTCAATTTTGGCCAGTCCCTGTAATTTCCATTTATGAAATCCTTTCTGTACTTTTCCCATTGAGCCCTTCTTTGCTCAGTTACCGGATCGTGAAATTCAAAACCCATCAACTTTGCGAAATCATTTGCGCCCTTACCTGCCAAGAGCACGTGATCTGTCTTTTCCATGACAAGCCTCGCAAGGCTTATAGGATGACGGATATTCTTTACCCCGGCAACGGCTCCAAAATCGAGGTTGGGGCCATAGGCTATGGCAGCGTCCATCTCAACTTCGCCTTCAAAAGTTAGAACCGCCCCCGTGCCCGCATTGAAGATCGGATTGTCTTCCATCACCTTTACAGCCGCCTCGACTGCATCCATTGCACTTCCACCGCTTTTAAGAATTTCTACGCCAGCATTTACCGCCTCTTTGGCTCCCTTGGCATGTTCGTCAAAGGCATTTTCTTGAATCTTTCCAGCACCGCCATGAACGAGTAATGTGTACAAATTGCTCCCTCCTTATTTTTTCCTTTGAGCAAATTCGTCTATTGAATTCTGCATTTCTTTTAACTCTTCGAGATCATGTTCGGATTTTTTTATCTTTTTCAAATTTTCGAAAGATTTTTTCTCCATGTAGATTTTGACATACTCTTTTTTCAATTCAGCCAGTTTGTCCTCTATTTTGGCAACTTCTAAGGTTAAGTTTTTTCTCTTTACGTAAAGAGATTGAATGTAATTTACCCATTGCTTGAGATCGTTTATTGTATTCATACCCTTTTCCATTGAATCTTGAGAGAATTTAATTTCATTATCGAGAGATAATATCTCTTTTTTCAGGTCATTTATCGTATTTGAAGTCTTTAGGATCTCTATCTTCAAAATTTCTATCTGGGAGATCTTCAAATCGAGCAATTTTTGCAATGAAAAATAAAACGCTTTCACGATTTTATAACCTCTAATATCTTTGAAATGAGATTGGAATTGGCAACAACTATTGTCTTCCCGTATATTGAAAATTCCTCTTCTATGCCACGAACAGAGGCGCCCGCTTCTTTTGCTATTAGTGATCCTGCCGCAACGTCCCAAGGCTTGAGACAGTATTCCCAGAAACCGTCTATTCTCCCATTTGCAACATAGCATTGGTCAAGAACAGCGCTTCCAAAGACCCTTATGGCTCTAACCTTGCCAAAAAAAGCATTGTAGTTTCTGAGCACGGTATTCCTGTATTCGGTTGCACTGTACTGGTAACCCGTGTTAAGTATCGCATCTGTGAGTTCGGAAGTTTGATTTACCATTATCTTTTCTCCGTTCATGAAAGCGCCATTTCCTTTTACCGCTTCGTAGAGTTCATCCATGTACGGATCGTACACAACGCCTATCAGAGGATCATTGTCCACAACGTAGGAGATGGAAACGCAAAAATGGGGTATGCCTTTCGAGAAATTTGTCGTGCCATCGATTGGGTCTATTATCCATATCTTTCCATTCTTTCCATTTTTATCCTCGCCTGTTTCTTCCCCAAGGACAGACTCATCTTCAAAAGACTTCTCTATTTCATATTTCACCATTTTTTCAACGGCCACATCGGCATCGGTAACGACATCGTAAAATCCACTCTTTAAATGTGTCCATCCAAGATTTCCTATTTTCTTTTTTGCGATCAGACCTGCCTCTCTTGCAAGTCCCTTTGCAAAATTGAGTTTTAAAAGTGTTTCCTTGTCCATTTATCTTACCTTCCTTAAAGTTATGCCGGTTTTTGATTCGATCAATTCCATTAATTTTGAAAATGCGCTGTCTATTTCCTGATCGGAAAGGGTCTTTTCGACTGAATTGTATGTAACTCTTATTGTTATGCTGTAAGAATTCTGCGGTACGCCTTTGCCTGTGTAAAGATCCACAACTCTTACGTCCTGGACATATTTTGAAGAATCACGGGCCGTTTTAATTATATCTTCGGCCTTTATCTCACCTTTTTTGACGAACATTGAAAGGTCTTTGAATGAAGATGGATACTGTGAATAACTTTCATATCTGAAAGGTCTTAAATTTTTGAATATCTCTTCAATTTTCAGTTCTGCCACATAAATTGGCGTATCAACATCGAAAAACTCATTTACTTTTCTGTTTATTTGTCCGATTATGCCTACCTTTTTACCATTCAGAGATATTCTTCCGCATCTTCCATTTTCAAATCCGGCCATGTTTTCATTTGAAAATTCGAAATCGATGTGAATATTCTTGAATATAGACTCTATTTCTCCTTTGAAAATGAGAAGATCCTGCGATCTTTTATCCGTGTAATCAAAAGGACTTACGGCGCCCGTTGTTGCAAAGGCTATCCTTTCCTCTTCTTTTTCTTCGAATGTTTTTCCTATTTCAAAGAACTTCACATCATTTTCCTGATGCTTGATGTTGTAAGAAAGAGAGTCTATAAGGTTGAAGATCAAAGAAGATCTCATCAAAGACATCTCGGGCGAGACTGGATTCAAAAGTTTGATCCCGCTTTTGAATGTATCCCCGAAAAGTCCTTCGACCTTTGGATTTGAAAATGAATAATTGACATTTTCAAAATACCCACATGAAGTGGAAAGAATTCTCAATTTATTTTTGAATTCCCACCACGGGTTAGATTCACCTTTCACAAATGGCATTGACATTACCGAAGGAATCGTATCAAGGCCATGAATTCTTGCAAATTCTTCGACGAGATCGACATCCTGATTTATATCCTGCCTGAATGTCGGGATAATGCATTCCCATCCATTGTCTTTTCTGGAGGTTTTAATCCCGAGGTAATCGAAGATCTCTTCAACCTCATTTTCATCAGGAGTAAAGGACATGTAAGATGATAATTTTTCGCTTGAAATAAAGATTTTTTTGGGTTTTATGACGGTCGGATATACATCTACAAATCCATCTACCTTTCCACCGCTTATGGAAATCACCATTTCCGCAATTCTTTTTGCAACGTCTAAAGTGTCGTTCGGATCAACACCTCTTTCGAATCTGTAGGAAGCATCTGTCGAAAGATTTATCTTTCTCGATGTTTTTCTCGTGTTAACCGGATCAAAGGTTGCTACCTCTATGAGAATATCCTTTGTCTCTTGAGAAATTCCAGAGTACTTTCCTCCCATAACTCCACCGAGAGCGAGTACATTTTCACCATCGGTTATGAGAGTCTCTCCTCCATTTAGAGTGTACTCTTTTGAATTAAGGGCCACAAACTTTTCTCCGCCTTTCGCGTCTTTTACCACTATGCGCGAATTGATCTTTTCAAGATCGAATGCGTGGACTGGATGTCCAAATTCCATCATAACGTAATTCGTTATATCTGTTACATTGTTTATCGCTCTCAGCCCGACCGACGAAAGCCTTCTTTTAAGCCATAAGGGAGAATCTTTCACGGTAACTCCACTTATCTTTAAAGCCATGTACCTCAAGCATTTATCAGTTTCTATGAAGACGGGGAAATCGCCTTTGTGAAAATCTATTGATGGCTTTGGAATTTTAAAACTGGATCTTCTCACGGCAGAAAGTTCTCTTGCAATCCCTATATGAGAAAGACAGTCGGGTCTGTTTGGAGTTATCTCAAGTTCGAATACGATCTGCTCGAGTTCGAGGAGTTTTTTGACGTCAATTCCTATTTCAACGGGTTTTTCAAATTTGAAGATGCCTTCCGAATGGGCCTCAAGTCCAAGTTCCTGTAAAGAAAAGGCCATTCCATCTGTTTTAATACCTCTTATTTCCAATGATTCCACAATGTGGCCATTTACATCGGATGCATTTAGGCAACTTCCAAAGGCTATCAAATCGCCCTCAGAGACGGTTTTATCTGAAGTTATGATCGTGTGCAGTCCTTTTCCATCATCTACCTTGCAGACGATCAAATTGTCAGCATTCGGATGGATCTTCCTTTCGACAACTTTGGCTGAAAATACTCCCTTGATCTTTTCGAAAGGTCTTTCTATTTCCTCTACCTCGCTACCGGAGAGAGTTAAATCTTCGGCAAGACGTTCGAGATCGCCGGTATCAATGAAATCGTTGAGCCATTCTATCGATATTTTCAAGATATATCACCTTTTCAAAATAGCCTTAAAAATTTAAGTGAATTTCGTGGGAATTCCCTTATATCGTTTATTCCGTACTTGAGCATGGCAATTCTTTCTATCCCCATTCCGAAGGCAAAGCCCTGCCATTTGTCCGGATCTATCCCAACATTTCTCAAAACATTTGGATGGACCATGCCGGCGCCGAGTATTTCAAGCCATTCCTTTTTTCCTCCGAAAGAGACATCTACCTCAACGCTCGGCTCTGTAAATGGGAAATAATGTGGTCTGAATCTTATAATTTTATCCTCTCCGAGAAGAGATTTTATTGCATTATCAAGAGTTCCCTTTAGATCCGCAATTGAGATCTTTTTGTCTATGGCAAGACCTTCTATCTGAAAGAATGATGGAAGATGAGTGGCATCGTAATCATTTCTGTAAACTCTTCCGGCCGAAACGATTCTAAGGGGAGGTTTTCTTCTTTCCATCGTTCTAACCTGAACTGGCGAGGTATGGGTCCTAAGAAGAATTGAATCGGTTATGTAAAATGTATCGTGAAGATCTCTTGCAGGATGCCATTCGGGGGTATTTAGGGCCTCAAAGTTGTAATAAATATTTTCTATCTCGGGCCCTTCCACAACGTCAAAGCCCATCTTTGAAAACACGCTTACACATTCGTTTATAACCTGATTTATAACGTGTATCTTTCCAATTTCTCTTAAAGGACCGGGAATTGTCAGGTCCACGTACTTTTCAAATGCCTTTGATTTCTCTTCTAATTCCTTTAAAACGGCCATTCTTTCGGAGAGAAGCGCGCTTGCTTTTGCCTTAAAATCGTTGACATCTCTTCCAAATTTCGAGCGTTCTTCTGCGGGCAATTCGGGTATTTTTTTCATTAAAGAAGTTATAACGCCGTTCTTTCCCATGAATTCTATCCTTATCTTTTCAATTTCATCGATACTTTTAGCATTTTCAATCTTGTTTTTGATTTGATCAAAAAGAATTTTGAATTCTTCCATTTTCTACCTCCCAAACATATTCAATTTTATCACAATCGTTTTTTGTTTGTATACGGTATCCTCAACCAACTTTAGATTCTGAATCGTGGCTCCAGCAGGCGCTCTTTTGGAATTTGTACTTTTTGTTTTCAGATACCCTATGGGGTATAATTTGAAAAACGAGAGGAGGAGGTCTTTTGACTCCGATAGTTGTCAGCACACAGATATCTTACTGGTCTGCCTTTGTTGGTGGCATACTCAGTTTCTTTTCTCCGTGCATCTTTCCGATCCTGCCGGGATTTCTTGCTTTTCTTGTCTCGTCACAGAAAAGAGGAGGAGCCATTTCAAAAGCAGTCGCATTTTCAATAGGACTTTCGATGATCTTCATAATTCTCGGACTCGCGACGGGTACTTTTGGAATTTTTCTAACAACTTACAAAAGATATGTCGAGATTATAGGCGGAATAATCGTTATAATCTTTGGTATAAGTTATACAGGCCTTTTTACCCTTCCTTTTTTTGAAAAAGGGATTTACATACCATTCAAAAGAGATGTTGATAGTTTTTGGAATGCTTTACTCTTTGGAATAGTCACGGCCTTCGCATGGACACCGTGCATCGGTCCGGCTCTCGGAACGATTTTGACGATAGCGGCCACGGGTAATACCCTCTCTGGTGGGATTTTGCTTGCGATATTTTCTGCCGGCCTTGTTATACCTTTGATCCTCTCCTCTATTTTGATAGAAATTGTGAACAAAATAGTCGGCTTTATCGTCAAATATCAAAGAGCAATAAACATAATTGGAGGAGTAGTACTTATTTTATTTGGAATCTTGATGATCTGGGGAAAGCTAACTATCTTTAGTTAAAGGAGGAAGTTATGAAAAAAGTTTTTGTTTTACCTCTTTTTTTACTTTTGACATTAAGCGCCTTTTCCTATTCTTTGAACAACATTCTTTTAAATAATTTCGATACGGTTATGACTCTTGCTCGTTATGAACAAAAAGACGCGATAATAGTGTTTTCAGATCCTTCGTGTTTTTACTGCAACAAATTGAAAAATGATACTCTTTCAAACCTACAGGTCCAGCAGCTTCTCTCCAACAATTTCTTAATAGGCGAGATATACGCAACGAATGAAAAGGCCAACTTTGAAGGTAATGTCTATACCTATTCAGATCTTTTTCAAGGCTTCAGAGTTACGGGTACGCCGACTCTGGTCTTCTTTACCTCTGAAGGCACGCCTTTAACATATTTACCGGGATATCTTGACCCTTCTGATTTCATAAAGGTCTTGCAATATGTCGCTCTTGGCGCATATGCGAAGAAAATCGACTTTGGAACCTTTTCTAAAACCCCCAACAATTTTGTGGGAACGCCCACTGTTATCTCCATAACACAGGATGAAGCAAATTACATTTTACAAAATGATCCAATGGCAAAGAAGATTGATTCCTACCCCGGAAATGATGCAGACCATTTTCTCAAATATGTCATATTCGGAAAGGACGCAACGTCGATAGCAAATAAAATGTTAAATGACGGGTTTTACAACATCTACGTTGTAGGATGATAGGATATCTAAAACCTGATTTAGATGAGTTAAAAGTAAAGGAGTTAAGACTTTACAATTCCTATTATTGTGGAATTTGCACATCCATATCAAAAAGATATGGTCCTTTTTCCCGTCTGCTTTTAAGTTATGATGCCGTTTTCTTTTCCATTCTTTCGGACGTTGTAAAAAAAGAAAAGATTGAATTCGGCAGTTCAAGATGCCCGCTTCCTCCATTTCAGAAAAAAAAGATCGTCAAAAGCGAGGGAGTGTCATTTGGAACTGAAATATCCAAATTCTTCTCCGAATTGAAAGTAGAGGATTTCAAGAGAGACTCAAGGGGAATAAAGCATTTTTTATCATTTTTTATCTTAAATTTAAAGTCAAATATCTTCAAAGATATTGCAAATTCATACATAAAAGAATTATATTTTTACGAACTTACGAGAGAGCCGGATCCCGAAAAGATGGCAGAGATTTTTGGAAATTTTTCGCGTGCCCTGTCGGGATCGATAGAGAGTTTAAAAAGCGCTTCTACGATGATATATCTTATCGGGAAATGGATATACCTTGCAGACGCGCTCGATGATCTTGAAAAAGACTTTAAAGATGGCAATTACAATCCATTCCTTGAAAAGTACGGAGATCTTTTTGAAATAAAGGAATTTTTTGATAGAATAAAGGAGAAAGAAAGGGCTTCCCTTGTTTTTCTTGTCTCGAGAATTCAGGAAGAGTACCTGAGTTTGAAATTGGAAAATTTTGCGGGTAAATCTTTGATAGAAAATGTTATCTTCTACGGACTTCCAAAGGTAAACAAAAAGATCATGGAAAAGAAGGATGAAAAATTTGAAAGATCCATATGAAGTTCTTGGAGTTAGAAGAGATGCGACAAAGGAAGAGATACGAGAGGCTTACAGAGACCTCATAAAGAGGTACCATCCCGATCAATTCCATAACAATCCAGAGATGAGAGCCCTTGCCGAGGAAAAGATAAAAGAAGTTAACGAAGCGTATAAATACATTCTTGATCATTTTGATGATTCAAAAGATCTTTCCAATCCTTCCGGTGATGAGGAGATCTTTAAAATGGCCCGCCAGAAGATAGATTCCGGTGATTATTACGGCGCGCAGGATCTGCTTGTAAAGGTTGTGGACAAGTCGAAACCAGAATGGTATTTTTTAAGCGGTCTCATATATTTCAAACAGGGATGGTATGACAAGGCCGAAAGTTATTTGAAATTCGCTCATGAAGCCGATCCATCCAACAAGGAATACGAAGAGGTTTACAAGCAATGCCTTAGGGCCGGAAGGGTGAATTACGATCCAATGTCTGGACCTGTAAATCAGGGCGGTATGAGTGAAGAAGCCTCAACATGTTTGAGTTGCTGTGCGACCCTTGCGTGTATGGATATATGCTGCCATTGTATGGGAGGCATATGAGATCAAAGGAGATGGCCTTCGGTTCCATCTATTCGGCCATATCGTTGATTTTGATCGTCATTTCTTTTTTCTTCTCAAATGATCTCTTCTTTTTAATGGCCGCTTCCCTTCCTTTGATAATGCTTGTCGATCAATTTGGAAAGAAGACCGCCGTTTTTTCTTACGCTGTAATCTCGACAGTTGCTTTTTTGATCTTCCCTCTCCAGATTTCTTCAATGGCTTTCATAATCATTTTCGGCCCGTTTGCGATTTTAAGATCCTTTTTTACCGGAAGAAAAGCTTTCATTATCAATTTTATCATGCTCGTAGGGCTAAGTCTCATCTTCTATTTTTTGATGATGAATCTTATAAAAATAAACCTCAAATACACACTTCCTTACATGTTATTCTCCATTTTGATGCTTTTAATTTACGAGTTGTTTTGTGAATATTTTTCAAGATGGTATAGAAATTTGAAAAAGAGGTTTTGAATGCCATACGATTCCTTTTTGGTCGCAAAAATTGTCAGAGAAATTGAAACTCCAGTTTATTTAACCGGTATATACGACGTTAGCGGCCATTCCATCCTGCTTTCTTTGCAAAAGAGAGATCTTCTTATTGATGTCGGAAACTGGCCACATTTCAGATTCACAAGAATGGTTGTAGAAAAGGACAGAAATCCTTCTGCTTTTGTGTCTTTTACAAGATCCAAACTAAAAGGAGGTATCCTTTCACGGGTCATTCAGATCGATTTTGACAGATTCGTAAAGTTTGAATTCGAAGTTAAAAACCTCATTGGAGAAATTGAAAGGTTTGAAATGTATCACGAAGCGATGGGAAGTTTCGGAAATATTGTGCTCGTGAAGGATGGAAAGATTCTCATCTCATTTAGAAATGTTTCGTCTGTCAAAAGGATCGTAACTGCAGGAAGGGATTATCTTATTCCCTCTGATTCTCGAATGGAGCCTTTGAATGTGAATGAGGAATTGTTCATTAATTCAAAGGGAAGGCTCGATCAGGTTTTGGTATCAAACGTTAAAGGGTTTTCCAAAAAGACAGCCCTTGAACTTTGCAGGATCGCTAATTTGAGTTTTGATACTCCTGTTGAATCCTTGAAGGTAGATGAGATAAAAAGAATCATCCTCGGCATAAAAGAAATGGTAAATGCACTCGACGATAATCATGTCTATCTTTCAATTGAATCCGGCCTTCCAAAAGACGTATGCGCTTACAAACCTTACGGTGAATTTGAGAAATTTCAAAGTCCTTCAGAAGCGATAGAAAGATTATTTTCCTTTCAAAGAGAAGAGAGCCCTTTACTCAAAAAAGACAGACTTTTAAAGACTGTAAGGTCTCTTCTGGACAAAAACGATGAGATACTTAAAAAGATAAATGAAGAATTGAAAATGATCGAGAGCGCCTACGAATTCAAAAAATACGGTGAACTGATAATATACAACATGTATTCTCTTCCCAAAAAAGCCGATTGTGTCAAGGTTTTTGACTGGGAAACTGGAAAGGAAATTTTGATAAATTTGGATCCTAAAAAAGATCTTTCCGAGAATGCGCAACATTTCTTTTCCATTTACAACCGTCTGAAGGGGAAGGTAAATGGAATTGAGGAAAGGAAAAGATTAATAGAAAAGAGAATAGAGAATCTCGAGCAGATAAAGTATGAAATAGAAAATGCCAATGACAAAGTAGAACTTGACGAGATAGAAAGGGAACTATCTCTTTTCAACTACATAAAAACACGTAAAAATAAGGTTTTGCAGGAGTCAAAACCTCTTGAATATGAAAGGGAAGGTTTTAAAATAATTGTCGGTAAGAATAACATCCAAAATGACAGAATCACGCGCCAGGCATCCCCTGATGATATGTGGTTTCATGTCAGAGAAGCGCCAGGCGCCCATGTAATTCTGTCAACTGGAAAAAGAACCCCTTCCGAAGATGTGGTGAATTTCGCGGCATCGCTTGCGGCTGGGCATTCCAAATACAGAAATGAAGCGTGGGTAGATGTCGATTACACTTATGTTAGATACGTGAAAAAACCTAAAGGCGCAAAGCCTGGATTCGTTATTTACAAAAATTTCAAGACAGTCCGTGTAAAGCCTGCCGTCTAATCGATTTCTATCAAAAGCGCCTCAAATGATCTCAGGTATGGCAGTTCTGGTTTTGCGTAATTGTCGAGTATGACCTTTCCGCCATTCCAGTTTATCATTACGCTTTCGGAAGAGAAATTCATTATTACAACTACAGGTTTTTCTCCATTTCTTTTGTACGCGAGTACTTTGTCGTCTAAATCGATTATCTCAAAAGTTCCATTTCTCAAAGAATCGTGATTTTTTCTTTCGGAGATCAACCTTTTGTAAAAGTTAAGCACCGAATCTTCATCTTTAATTTCATCTTTGACATTTACGAAGGATTTATTGTCATTTACGGGTAACCACGGTTCAACTTCGGAGAATCCCGCGTATTTCGATGAATCCCACTGCATCGGCGTTCTCGCAGGATCACGGCCGGGCTTTGGCCATAATGCCTTTCCCCACGGGTCCATGACGCGATCTTTTGGAATGTAGGTATCTTCCATTCCGATTTCCTCTCCGTAATATATGAACGGAGTCCCACGAAGGGTTAAAAGCAGTGTTGCGAAGAGTTTTGATATTCTTTTTTTGTCTTCGTAATTCACGTGAAGGCCTTCGATCATTCTTGTCAGAATTCTTCTATTATCATGGTTTCCAGTTACATAACTGGGCCATGCACGGTTTCCGAAAAAGGCATCGAGCGTTTCGACAAGAGATCTTATATTTTTAGCGTTCATCGAAAGTTTTTCAAGGAAATCTATGTTGAAGGCTATGTTGAACCTTCCCTGAATTGTAAAAAGCAGGTAAAGGCATAGTCCCATGTCTGAAGAAATTTCACCAACGCTTGCACGGTTATCGTATTTGTTCATGAATTTGATTATATTTTCAACTTCAATAAGGGTTTCTGGCCTTGCTGTGAAAGGATCCCAGTAATATTCATCGCGCGAACTTTGAAATAAACTTTTCTTTATCTGTGGTCCCTTTTTCGCATTTATATCCAACGCTTTATAAAAATGTGAGGCCGCATCGAATCTAAAACCGTCAACGCCCATATCGAGCCAGAATTTCATAGAATCGTAAATGGCCTTCCTTACCTCTTCATTTCTCCAGTTCAAATCTGGCTGCTCTTTTGCAAAAAGATGGAGATAGTACTGTTTCCTATTTTCATCCCATGTCCATACGCTTTCTTCTCCCTGACCGGAGAAAAGCGAAACCCAGTTATTCGGCAATTCTCCATTAGGCCCGGGATCTCTCCATATGTACCAGTCTGATTTGGGGTTATTCCTCGATTTCCTCGATTCCACAAACCATGGATGTTTGTCAGATGTATGGTTGTAGACCTGATCTATTATTATCTTTATATTCCTCCGATGAGCCTGATCTATCAAAGACTTGAAATCTTCTATATTTCCAAAGATGGGATCGACAGAGGTGTAATCGCTTATGTCGTATCCAAAATCGACCATTGGCGATTTGAAAAATGGACATATCCATATTGCGTCTATTCCAAGATATTCAAAATAATCCAATTTTTCGCTTATTCCGTTTAAATCTCCTATTCCGTCTCCATTTGAATCTTTAAAACTTCTCGGATATATCTGGTAAAACACTCCTTCTTTCCACCATTCCATCAAAATCTCCTCCACAAAATCAAAATGATCTCACATATCAACAAACCTGACGATATCCATAATATCATATCTCCAAATCTGTCGTAAAATGTTTTTGTATCATTCGGATAAATTTCGAAAACAGAAGCGCATTTTTGATGAACCGGAAGCACATCGATTATTTGGCCATAAGGATTGATAAGACCTGTGATTCCCGTATCAGCAACCTGAACTACCCATTTTCTGTTTTCGACCGCTCTCATGACACTCTGGGCAAAATGCTGGACGAGGGCCGTTCTTTGATCGAACCAACTGTCATCTGTTATTGTAACGATGAATTGCGCGCCATCATTCGTGAATTTTCGCGATAGCCATCCGAAATAACTTTCGAAACAAATATCCGTTGCAAATCTCACACCATCGACTTTGAAAATTGTGAAATCCTTGCCGGGTGTAAAGAAATTCGCCAGTTTCAGAAATCCAAAGGCGCCAAAGATCTGGGGATAAGGAAGTGTTTCCGTGAAGGGAACGAGAATATGTTTTGAATAAATAGCTTTCAGCCCATTTTTGTCAAACAGACCCGCCGAGTTGTAAACCTTTCCATCTTTTGATGACGGATAACCTATAATAGCGTTGACATTTTTCTGAACCATCAAGTTTTTCAGATCCGAATATATTCCGTTTCCAATCTCGCTTTCAAAGGTTCCTTCGGGGAAAAAGACAAGATTTGTCCTTGTGGCGAGAGCGTCGATGCCCCAATGTACAACTTTGAAGATCTCGTAGGGATTCATCCGATATCTCTGAGAGACAGTTATATCTGGCTGAACGACCCCTAACGCTACGCGTTTTCCCGTAGGCGACGTTGAAGTGTAAGGATATAAGAAGGATGCTAAATATGTAGAGCCAACAAGAATGGATATTAAAAGAACCATTTTGAAATCTTTTTTTCTCAAAAGGGTGTAAAAAAGGTAATTTATGGCAAAAATTATAAATGTTAGACCAAAAGTTCCGGTTATCGATATCAACTGCAATGTTCCGATCTGATCGTAGAGAGCGTCCGAGAGCCTTGAGCCTGTAAAGCCTAACTGGCCATATCCTCTTAAAAATTCAATTAAGACGAAGATTGACGCCATTGAAAGCATGCGCAAAAGAACGGAAATATTTTTCGATCTGTTTTCAAAGAATGTGTAAAAAAACCCAAAGATACCGAAGAAAAAGCCTTCTATGATTGTGAAAAGTATGAAGGCTATAAAGCCGTACGCAGGGGGAAAATTGTTGAAGAGGG
Source organism: Mesoaciditoga sp. (assembly GCA_002878315.1). GTDB lineage: Bacteria > Thermotogota > Thermotogae > Mesoaciditogales > Mesoaciditogaceae > Athalassotoga. Next base: position 13,052 of record PNIW01000014.1, read on the forward strand.
CTATATTTTTAACGAGAGTTGGCAAAAGCCAGTATGTGGAAATTCCCATGTAAAATACGCCAAAGATCCATCCAAAGAAAAAAGATCTAACGGATCTGTTTCCTTCAAGGGCAAAAAGAAGAGGAACTAATCCAAACCACACAAAAACAGAAGATACCATCCCTGGCATCGAGATGGCTGTCATAAAGGCAGAGAAAATCGCAAGAATCAGTCTTTTTCTAAATCCGATTCCTCGTACTCTTTCTTGCAAGTCGGACAAAATAAGACCTCTGATCCCTTTTTCTTTTTGTAATAGAGCGTCTCCCCGTCATCGGGACATTTGTAATTTGAAGGCTCATACCAACTTATAAAGTCACATCTTTTCGGATTGTTTTCACATATGAAAAATGTCTTGCCTTTCTTGCTTTTTCTCTCTAATACTTTTCCTCCGCACTTCGGACATTTTCCACGCGCGTATTTTGGAATCGTTCTCGTGTAATCACATTCTGGATATCTGCTACAGGATATGAATTCTCCATACCTACCAACTCTTTTTACAAGCGGGGCACCGCATTTAGGACATTTTTCGTCGAGAAGTTCGGGCGTTGCCATTTCTATGTGTACCTGTTCTCCGTTGTATTCTATTTTCGAGCCCGATGGTATATTCATTCTATGTGCTCCGTCCTTTGATTCTAAGTAAGGGCCATATCTGCCATACTTTAGGTACATGTAATTTCCATCTGGCCCTTTGATATCGGTCTCCATTGAGATGAAGGATTCCTTTAAATTCGATTTGACGGATTTCAAATTCTTTTCGAAATCTTCATTGAATTCTTTCAATATCTTTTGCCAGTCTGCCTTACCGCTTTCTATGAGATCCAATTCCTCTTCCATTGAGGCCGTGAATTTGAGATCTACTATTTTTGGAAATTCCTTCGATAGAAATTCACTTACAATTATGCCTAAAAAAGTTGGAACGAGATTTCTTTTCTCCCTTTCGACGTATTTTCTGTCTATTAAAGTCTGGATTATGGTCGCATAGGTACTTGGCCTTCCTATCCCGGCCGTTTCGAGTTTTTTAACGAGTGTGGCTTCGGTGTACCTTGGAGGTGGCGATGTCATTTCCTCCGAAATGGATAGGGAATTTACCTCTACCGTTTGATCTATTTTGACATCCGGAAAGTATTTTGTCTGTGTCTTTGTGTCTTCAACTTTTTCAAAGCCATCAAAGATTCTCTTTTTGAATTCTACAAAAAAGACTCCTCGGCCCTTTTCGTCTGACACGATAATTGTTCTTTTTTTGTAGATCGAATCTGTCATCTGGGAGGCCATAAACCTTTTCCAGATCAGAGAATAAAGTGTGAAGAGATCCTTTGATAGTTTTCCCTTTAAACTTTCCGGAGAGATTTCCACATACGTTGGCCTTATCGCCTCGTGGGCATCCTGGGCATTGTGGACATTCTTGACGGATTTGTTTTCTCCGCAAAATTCCTTTCCGAAATTTTTTTGAATGTAATCCTTTGCGCTTTTCTTTGCAACATCGGATATTCTGTACGAATCTGTTCTCATGTAGGTTATAAGTGCCACCGTTTCTCCGTCTATCTCCACTCCTTCGTAAAGTTGTTGTGCAAGTTTCATCGTCTTTGAAACCGGGAAGTTAAGAATAGAAGAAGCACTTTGCTGGAGAGTGCTTGTCTTGAAAGGAAGAGGTGATTTTATCTTTATCTCTTCTTCTTTGACGTTCAAAACTTTGAATTTCGATCTTTTTAAATATTCAAAGGCTTCCTTCGCATCTTTTTCATCCTTGAAAGGCTTTTTTCCGAGATCCTGACCATCGAAGGATTCGAGTTTTGTCTTTTCGTTGAAGATCTCGGCCCTTATTTCGTAATATTTTTGAGGCTTGAAGGCGATTATCTTCTTTTCCTGATCCACGAGTATTCTTAAAGCAGCGGATTGTACCCGGCCGGCACTTAATTTTCCTTTGAATATTCTCCAGAGTACAGGACTTATTTCGTATCCGACAATTCTATCAAGAATTCTTCTTGTAAGTTGGGAATTGACCATCTTTATATCTACGCTACGTGGCTTTTTGACGGCTTCTTTTATGACATTTTCGGTGATTTCGTTAAATACGATTCTGTTTTTTTCCTCTAAAGAAAGATCAAGAATAGAGGCAAGATGCCATGCTATGGCTTCTCCTTCTCTATCATTATCCGTTGCGAGTAAAACCTCTTTACCTTTTGAAAGAGATTTGAGCTCTTTGACAATCTTTTCTTTTCCCTCTATTATTTCAAATTCCGGCTCTATTTTTCCATTTATTTTTACTCCAAACTTTGATTCTGGCAGATCTCTGACATGGCCTTGGGAAGAAGACACTTCATAATCCTTGCCTAAATACTTTTGAATTGTTTTAGCCTTCGCCGGAGATTCAACTATAACGAGTTTTTTTGCCATTTATTCTTAGTTTTTCCTCCTTATTCTTCGTCCCAGTTCAATTTTATTTTTCTACCTAAAAATCTATCAAAATCGCTCCAATCTCCTTCCGTTCCCTTCTCCTTTAGGGCATTTATCTGTCCCATTTTTGAGTCGAGATCATCGGCGCTATGAAGTATTATGGCCTCTGATGTCTTTGGAACGGTTGGAGATCCAAGTTCAAGTTCGCCGTGATGGGAAAGAATGAGATGTTCGATGTGAAGAAGCGTGCTCGAAGATAAAGCAGGCACGTTCTTCGACCAGTCGTGGACCATCTGCACACCGAGCACAATGTGTCCTATAAGTTCTCCATCTCCGGTCCTTTCAATCCCGTAAGACCTTATTTCGTATTCCTTTATCTTTCCAAGATCGTGAAAAACTGCGCCAGAGATCAAGATGTCTTGATTGACATTTGGGTAAAGTTTCGATATTTCAATACAGAGTTTCATGACTCCCAGAGTATGTTCGAGGAGGCCTCCCTTGTAGGCATGGTGGACAACAATTGCAGCCGGCGCGACGATAAAGGATTCGACGAATTTTTCATTTTGAAACGGTAAAGAGGTAAGCGTTCTTACCTCTTTGTCTGAAATAGATGAGATTATGCGTTGGAATTCTTCGTACATTTTGGTAACGTCTTTTTTCGTCGTCGAGATGAAGAGATTCGGATCATACTCTCCTTCTTTTAAAACCGTCAGCGCATCTTTGTCTTTGTCTATGGCTATTTGGAGTTTATCCGAGTACATATTCGCCCTTCCGCGTATTCTCACGATTGAATTGATCTTGATCTTTGAGTCATTTTCGCTGGCATTGTACCAGTCAATGGCCCTCAGTTCTCCCGTTTTGTCCGAAAGGGTAAGAAGAAGGAATTTTTTCCCATCCTTCGATTCCTGAAGCCTTTTGCTTACCACCTTCAGATCGATCACGACATTGTCATTTTCCATTATCTCAGAGACCATCTTACCGCCACTTACACTTTTGTTCGAAAAGCCTAATTTTTCAAGATACTCATCGCTAAAAAGATCCCCTAATTTCACATGCACACCACTTTTCAAATATATATTCGTGGAACTCTCTTTGATATTCCACACACGATTTCATAATTTATTGTACCATCTAATCTTGCTATTTCTTCAACGGTGATCTCCTCATCACCGCTCTTTCCTATTATAACCACATCATCTCCGATATTCACATTTTCTACCTGTGAAACATCGACCACTATTTGATCCATGCTAACTCTTCCGAGTATTTTTGATCTTTTCCCATTTACAAGTACCTCTCCCCTGTTCGAAAGAGATCTGGGTAGACCATCCGCGTATCCAAAAGGAATCGTCGCCACTGTCATCGGCCCATCGGCCACAAAGGTATGACCGTATCCTATAGTCCTACCTTTTGATATGCGCTTTACAAAGGCAACGGTTGAATGAACGCTCATTACGGGCCTTAAATAATCTATCTTTTGTTTTCCAGAAGGTTGAAGTCCGTAAGCGGCGATGCCCACCCTTGAGAAGTTCCCTGTTGATGGATTTATCAAAGTCGCAGCCGCGCTGTTCGAGATGTGAATGTATTTTGGCTTTTTTATGCTTTCGGTGAACCTTTGAAATGCATTTATCTGCTCTAAATTCATAGGATCTTCCGGATCGTCTGCGGATGAGAAATGCGTGTACAAACCTTCGAGTATGTATTTCGTATTTTTAGAAATATCCTCGTAAAGTTCAAAAGCCTCTTCGATAGAAGGACCAAGACGACCCATGCCGGTATCAACATTTAGATGAACTTTTAATCTGCCCTGACCGATGAATTCATTTATAGCCATCATCTGATCCTTCGAAAAGATCGTAACGCTTATATCTCTGAGAATGGCCTCCTTTACGTATTTGGGGTCAAAATAATTAAGCACGAGCACAGGAATTATTATACCGCTATCTCTCAATTCGATTGCTTCTTCGAGAAAGGCCACGATTAAAAAGCCTATGCCGTTATCCTGACAAATTCGGGCCATCTTTACGGCACCATGACCGTAAGCGTCTGCCTTAAGTACCGGCGCAACGTGTCTGTGCGATCTTTTCGATATTTCAAAAATATTGCGGAGGAAATTCTGAGTATTCACCTCCGCATAGGTATTTCTTGTATTCATGCCTTAGATCAAACACGCTGCACTTTTCCGGCCTTTAGACAGCGCGTGCATACCATCAAACGCTTAACCTTCCCGTCTTTATCCTTTACATTTACAGGTTGAAGATTTGGCTTAAAGGTTCTCAAGGTCTTCCTATGAGAATGGCTTATTCTATGACCCGTTTCGACATCTTTGCCGCAAATGTCACACTTTCTCGACATCTTTATTCCCCTTTCGTCTTTCAAATCATTAGGAATTATATCATCATCTTTGAAAAAATCAAAATATCTAAATCTTTTTTGGAATCAATGGCAGCATTACTGAAGATGCCACCCCGAAAAGAAGGATTATCCAAAAATCGATTTGAATTCCAATGCCTGTTCCAATCAGCAGCGTCATTACCTCAACACCGGCCGCTCCACCTATCATGTTCGATATTCCCCATATGTAAGCGCTTGCGGTTGCGGTATATCTTGGCGGAAAGATCTGCGTTACGTATCCGAGAAGAACCGGAAAGCCACTTAAGGCGAAAAATGTCTCCAAAAAGTACATCGAAACTGAAAAGATGAAGTTATTCCACAACAAAAAGACAAAAAAGATCGCCGTTGAGACTATTGTCGTCAGAAAGACGGTGTATCTCCCGCCTTTCTTTGTCGTCAGCCATCCAAAAAATGGCTGTCCGAAGACGGCGCCGATAAAAGAGAGTGTCAGGAATAAACCTACGAGAGTTTTTGAATCGTAGATTTTGTAAATGTACTCTCCTAAAAAGGTTGTCGTTCCCGAAATGAACATCGATCTTATGAAGATTATTGTTCCAAGCATGAAGAGGAATTTCACGTATTTTGGATCTAATTTTTCTTTAACTTTTACCGTGCCTGATTCTCCTCCTTCATAAGTTAATCTCCTGAATTGTGAGAGTCCAAGATACACTATCAAGGATCCAATTAACATTATGAGCGCTTCGAAAAACATTCCCGTGCTTTCTCCGAAGGCGATTATGAGTAACGTTATTATAGAAGGCATAACAGATCTTCCAATGCTTCCGAGAGAGCCATTTATTCCAAGCGCTGTCGGAGAATTTTTTCCGAAAGTGTAAGAAAGAATAGCGCTACCGAGAGGATGGTAAAATGCCTGCGCAAAACCAAGCAAGATCGCGCCTATGAGTATAAATATGTAAATTTCAGATGTAAAAGCAAAGGCAAGGCCGAAAAAGGCTGCCGAAATGCCTTCGAGTGCAAGTCCAAATGTTATGAGAGGTACGTCTATATCTCTCCTATCGGCAAAGTGAGAAATCAACGGCGATACCAGTCCAGAAAGGAGTCCATAAGACGCCGCCATCGTTCCAAGGAAGGCTATGTTAACATGGTAAAATTCAGAGTAATAGACTATAAGCAAAGAAAACAAAAGCAGAGTACCATCATTTAAAAAGTGTGCAATGGATGTAAAGACAAGGAATTTAGTTTTACCTTTTTCCACAACGCAACCTCCTTATAGAAAATCATTTTCTATTTTACACTGCTTTTGTTTCCATAACCTGTCATCTTTGAGAAGAAATCTTTTTCCTTGAAAGTATTTCAAATATTATCGCAGAAAGTATGAGATTTAGAGCACTTGCAAGCGTAAGCGATGGAATGAGGGCAAAATATAGTCCGTATCCTCCAACCGGCAAAACGATAAGCGGCGAGACGATTCCGTTTAGAATTGTGGCGATCGCTATGCCGGCGATCTTATTTATTCTGAAGAAAAATCTGTAAGCAATGGCTACAAAAAACATCTCGAGTGCGACGGGCAGCGTTAATATTCCAAGAGGGAAACCTGCGCTCATTGTTATTACAAGATATCCAAGAGATGTGACTATCGCACCCGGGATGTAACCAAGGTAAAGGGCGGCGGTAAATCCTAGATCTGAATCGAATCCCACATCTCCGATTGGACTCGGAATTTTGATCAAAGATCCGACGAATGAAAGTGCTATAAAGATGGCGATCAAGGTTATCTTTTTTGTTTTACTCATTTTCGAGTACTCCTATTCTTATCGCTTTATCGAAAGATTCATTGGCCCAAAAAACGACAGATGTAGATGGACCTCCGCTTTTGTAAAGCCATTCCTCATCGATTTCAAGTTTTAACTTCAGTCCGCTGTTTGATGCCAACAGTTTTGCCTCTTCAAATACACCGGATGATCCGACGGGAATGATCTCGCCTACCTGAGGGCAAGATCGAATTTTTAGAAATTCGTCAAAAGTCAATACCTTCTCTTCATTTTTCAAAAGTTCCTCTCCCACAAGCGGAAAACCCGCGACGAAGACGAAGACGCCTGCCGCGGCCTTACCGATGATCGGACTTCGTGTAAATCCCACAACGGATACTCCAATACCGCTTTGAGAGGTTCTGAAATTCTTTTCTGTTGATAATATGAATGGCAACGAAAACTTTTTGAGAATATCTATTACACCGTTCAAGGCTCTTTGGGCGTATTCGGGGTTGTTTGCAAACTCAAAACTTACACTCAAAGGTTCTCCTCCCAACGATATTACCTCCATGAGTGCCGTTCTCAAAGTGTACTTTGCCGTGATCTCAACGGGCACATTTAAAAGATCATTTTCAAGGCTTCCTATGCCACCTGCGGAATCGCAAGCGTGGATCAAAAAACCATCTTTGAACCTTATCAAATTTGCATCCCTTTTCATGATTCACCCCAGAAAAAATCTTCCAATCATAACACTTATTACGCCTATTTCTTCTGTCGCGCCGAGAGTATCACCGGTAAATCCCCCGATCAGTCGATTGGAAAGAAATTTCAGTCCTGTAACACATGCGAGGCCTACAAGAAGAGAAAGTACTATCTTTGGAAAGAAGAGGAATGGAATCAAATACACGCTTGATCTTATCAAACTCGAAAGTTTGACAGGAAAAATCGAAGCGCCAAGCCCTTCATGCCTTGCCGGCTTTGAGATGTAGGCCACAAATACCATGGCATACCGTCCGAATACCGACGCGGCGAGTATAGTAATAAATGAAGATTTTTCTAAAACAAAAGCGAAGATCATCATGTAAAGCACGCCGGTTAGAATGGCCATAGGGCCAGAATTACCCATCTTCATTATTTCGAGTTTTTTTTGGCGATCTTTCTGGGAAAGAAATGCGTCGGCCGTATCGAGGAGACCGTCGAAGTGGAAGGCATTGAAGATAAGGTAATTGATGAAAATCGCGCCAACAATTATGGGCCACGATCTTCCCATAAGGTAGAATATAAAAATGTAAAGGCCTCCCGAAAGATATCCTACGGCTGGAAAATCTCCAACAACCTTTGAAGGGTCGATATTCACCTTTACAGGAATTCGGGATAGAAATCCTATCGCTCCTAAAATTTTCATTTTACCTTTAGAGGTATTCCCGCGATCATGAGATATACCTCATCTGCCACCCTCGCGATATTTTGATTGAGCCTTCCGAGTGTTTCAACGTAATGGCGCGTCATCTTTTCTGCCGGTATTATTCCCATTCCCACCTCATTTGAGATTACGATCTCATTTCCATTCAGGGCGCTCAGAAATTTACCTATTCTCTCTTCCACATTTGCGTTATGAAAAATGAGGTTTCCAAGCCATGTTGTCATGCAGTCGATAACGCAGACATCATAATTTTTTGTTAGAGCGAGTGTTTTGTCTATTTCGATTGCCTCCTCAAAGGTATCAAAAAGATCGCCTCTCTCCCTTTTGTGCCTTTCTATTCTTGATCTCATCTCATCGTCGAAACCCTCTCCCGTTGCCAAGAATGCTCTTTTTGCTTTTTTCATCGCGATTTTAATGGCAAAATCGCTTTTACCAGATCTTTCTCCGCCAGTTATAAAGATCATTTGATCACCTTCTTTATAGCCTCGAACAACCTATCATTTTCCTCTTTTTTTCTAACTGCCACGCGTATCCACTCGGTCAATCCGAAACTTCCGCAATTTCTCACGTGTATTCCGACCCTGTCCAATGATTCCTGCACCGCAGACGCATTTCCCACTTTTAATATTCCAAAATTTGCATCTGTCTGGATTCCTATCTTCCTGAATCTAATTGCTTCCTGTCTTATCATCGGTATACTCTCATTCAAAAATTTTCCGTTGTCTATTAGAAGGAATTCGATAAATGCATATCCACAACTTCCTATAGCCCAGGGCAAACGGTTCGATTCGAAAAAATCCATCAGACTTTTATTTTTGACGTACCCAACTCTTATTCCCGGCATACCGTAAGATTTGGTAAATGTACGTATAACGATAACATTTGGATGATCGATTTGCCATCTCTTTTCTTTGTCGACGAAATCGATAAACGCTTCATCGAGGACGAATAAGACACCTTTATTGGCGAGAAATTCAATTTCTTTTTCAATGCGAAAATACTCTCCCGTCGGGTTATTTGGATTTCCCAAAAAGATCACCGTATTGTGTTCTTTAGAAAGATTCATTGCCACCTCTAATGCGATATCAATATCGACCTTTGAATTTCGCGGAGGAATTTTCACGACATCTGACTTTAACGCCACCCTTTCGTATTCTCCGTAAGATGGGGAAGGAATTATAACTTTTCTTCCTTCAATGATTCGACCGATAATCGAAAATGCCTCGGTCGCGCCAGCAGTTATGACTGTGTCCTCTCCGAATATTTTGCGAAATCTTTCTTCTATCCATTCAACGTATGTGTATCTGCTCGAAATCTCTTCACATCTTTTGAAAAGCGCACCTTTCCATTCAGGGGTGTAAGGATTTACGGAAATCGAAAAGTCTATAGAATTTTCATCGAGTGTACCGCCATGCTTTTCCACTCATCTCACCACCATTATGGCTAAGAAGAAAGATATTATTATTAACACTGTCAATGCGTAAAAATTAAGCCCTCTTTTTATGTCTTCGAGAACGGGAATTCTTCCGTCAAATCTGTAAACGCCTATCTTTTCAAAAGTTACACCGAGCAATCCCGCAAAGGCGCTCATTGGATAGGTTCCATTTATTTTGATGGGGCCGTATTCGAAAATATATCTGAAAGATCTTCCCGGTCTTAAAATTGCAAAAAAGGTTGCAGTCAGTCTTGACGGAATGAAATTCATCGCATCGTCAAGCCTTGCAGCGGGCTTTCCAAACCATTCAAATCTTGGCGTATGGTATCCGACCATTGCGTCCATCGTGTTTACAACCCTGTAGAGTAGGGCACCGGGCAATCCTAATAAGGTGTAATAAAAGATCGGGCCGGTTATAGAATCAGAAGTATTTTCTGAAAGACTCTCAAGTGCCGCCGATACAAGATGCCATCTGTCGAGTTTTGAAGTGTCCCTGCTTACTATCATCGACACAGATCTTCTCATCTCTTCTTCGTCGTCGGTATCGCATTTTTTAACGTGTTCGTAAAGGCCACGAATCGAAAAGGTCGCTTTGAGAATAAGAGCCTGAACCAAAATTCCGGCGATTCCCGGCACCATCATTGCAAGTGCACCGGCCGTAAACCATATTGCGCAATTCGTTGCAAGCATCGACAAACCGTAGATGAATTGCGCTTTAGGGGTGCTTCCCTTTTCAAAGTATTTGACGATCTTTCCCATCCATACGACCGGATGGATTGAATTGGGATATTCGCCGATTAAAAGATCTATTCCTATCGCGATCAAAAAAGCGTAAGGGTTGGGCATGAAAAAATTCATATCAATTCCTCTATACGTTTAACATCTATATTGGATTCAAAGATCTCTGTGAATTTATCTATTTCATCGATAAGAGAAAAGGCTTTTAATGGTTGGGGCTCAAGTTTTTTTGAATTCCGTACGAGATTCAAAAATTCTTCTGTAAAATCGAAATTCCTAAAGAGGCCGTGAAAATAAGTGCCAAAAATCCTTTCTCCGATATATCCATCTTCGTAATCTGTTTGATTACCGTTGACGTATTTAACATGTGCGAAAGGACTTGCGTGATTGGATATCGATAAACCGTGGTGAATTTCGTAGCCATCTATCTTTATGAATTTTCCAGTTAAATTTTCGATGCCAGAAAGATTGGATGTTATCTTTTCAGGCCGAAATTCCGTGTCAATTGGCAAAAGGCCGAGCCCTTTAACATTCCCGATCTTCGGATCGTAAAGATTTTCTCCGAGTATCTGATACCCTCCACATATACCGACAATGTATGAGCCTCTTTTCGCTGCATTTTTAATTTCGGCGTCTAATTTCGAATTTTTTATCCATTCAAGATCCTCAACGGTCATCTTTGTTCCCGGTATAATTATTATGTCTCCATTCAACGGACCCGTCTGAACGAATCTTAAATTCGTATTCCATATTAACGGATCAAAATCGTCGAAATTTGAAATGTGCGGAAGACGTATAACGTCAACATTTAAGTCGTAACCATCCGAAGATTTCCATTCTATCATCGAATCTTCTTCGGGGAGTTTGTGATTTACGTAAGGCATTACTCCGAAAAAATCTATACCGTACCTTTTTGCTATCATATTTGGGTAATCTCCAAGCAGGGATTTGTCTCCCATGAACCTGTTGAAGAGATATCCTTTCACAAGGGCCCTCTCATCTTTTTCTAACAATTCCATCGTTCCTACTATCTGGGCAAAGGCTCCTCCTCTCTCTATGTCTGTTACAAGAATTACCGGAATGCTGAAAGCCTTCGCAATACTCATATTGACTATGTCCCGTGATTTTAAGTTTATCTCGACAGGGCTTCCCGCACCTTCCACGATGACGACATCGTGAGTTTTGATCAAGGCGTCTAAAGATTCGAGTGCGCGGGATAAAAATTCTTCCTTTTTTGAATACATGTAATCACGGGCACTTATATGACCGTATGGTTTACCGAAAAATATGATCTGAGAACCGTCTATTTCCGGTTTCAAGAGAATGGGATTCATCTTAACGGAAGGAGGCTCTTCGCATGCGATAGATTGAAGATACTGTGATCGCGACATCTCTCCCCCTTCAACGCTAACTGCGGAATTCAAAGACATATTCTGGGATTTAAAAGGTGCAACGCTCAGTCCATTTCTCTTGAAATGCCTGCATAAAGCCATGGTTATAAGCGATTTTCCAGCACCGGACGATGTTCCCTGAACCATCAGAGTTTTCATCTCTACACCTCTATACCAACTCTTTGCTGGACTCCCTTTGTGTAATAGTGTTTTATCTCTTTCATTTCGGTCACAAGGTCTGCCATCTCTATGATTCTATCCGTTGCGTATCTGCCCGTCAAAACGATTTCAGTTCTTTCGGATCGCGAATTTACAAGATCGATAACATCATTCTCTGTCAAAAGTTTAATGTATACGGCGATATTTATTTCATCGAGAATTACAAGATCATATTTGCCGCATGAAACCCTTTCTCTTGCGTAATTGAGAGTATTTAAAGCCGCATCGATGTCTTCTTTTGCCGGCTTACCTATTATAAATTCAGGTCTTCCTCCCTGAAAAAATTCTATTCCGAGTTTTTCAAAACTTTTCATCTCGCTTGTGTATCTTCCCTTAACGAACTGGATGAATGAAACGTGTAATCCGGCCCCAAAGGCTCTCATCGCAAGTCCTATCGCGGCAGTTGTTTTGCCCTTTCCATTTCCTGTGTAGACGTGAACGTACATTTCTATCACCTTCTATCAAAAATTAAAGGCCGACAAAATGTCGGCCGATCTCCCTTTTCATCATGCCATAGTCCTACACGAATTTTTTAACAGGCAGGTCTTCTGGCTCCCGGCTCAGATCTGCGCCTTCCCGTGTCCAGTGGCATTTGCAGATCCTATCTCCGGTTACAGCGGTGGGCCCGCGTCGGTTTTTCACCGAACTTCCCTTTTAAACGATGTACCTGTGTAATTGATTATATAACAAAAAGATTGAATTACACAAACATCGCCCAAGACGGAATCCTGTTTTTTCATAATCCAATGGCTTACAAAACACAACGCTTCATTTTTTAGAAAAATTAGTATATAATCGAAAAAATCGTGATCTGGGAGGACTGCGTATAGAAAATTCTCAATCTAAATTTTTGCCTTTGCTTTTGCTTTCATTGCTTGTTGTGGTATGGGGAACCACCTTTCCGATAGAGAAGATAATGCTCGAGACAATCTCTCCATTTTCTCTGAATCTTTTCAGATTTTTGATAGCCGATGCTGTTATGCTCATTATCTTTTTTCCGTCTATAAGGCGTGATTTCCTTTCCGTTTGGAAGGCAGGAATGTTGCTCGGCATCTCAATGGGTGCTGGCTTCGTATTTCAGACGTGGGGTCTTGTCTATACGACTCCGGCAAAGAGCGGATTTATAACCTCAATGTACGTTGTCTTTGCTTCTATTCTTTCATTTATATTCGAAAAGACGAGGGTGAATACTCACACTATAATCGCTCTTATAATCTCGACATTTGGCATATACATGACTGAACTGTCCGGAAGGGTCTTTGAAATGAATTTTGGAGATTTTCTAACCTTCCTGTGTGCCATAGCCTTTGCCTTTCAGGTACTTTTGATGACGATCTTTACGAAAAAATATGAGGGAAAGGAGATAACGCTAACATTTTACCAGTTTCTCGTGATAACTGTAGTTAACCTTCCTTTTTACGCTTTTTCTAACCATAACGATATGTGGAATCTTTCTGATCTTATCTTTATCCTTTACATGGCAATAATCGCGAGTGTGGTGGGAATAATAATTCAGGCAAAGTATCAAAAACGCATCGGCACTGTTCCCTCTTCTTTTATTTACGCGGGAGAGCCCGTTATGGCAACTGTATTTTCTGTTCTGATATTGAAGTCGACTTTTTCACAGACAGAGATCATTGGCTTTGTGATGATAACCTTTGCCGCAATATGGGTCCAGATATTCAATCTTTCCAATTCAAGAAAGAAACTGTGAAATTATGCTAAAGTCAGATGTTCAAATTTAAGTGGAGGGCAGGATGACTCGATAAATGAGCGGTAATGGATAGATAAAGAACAGTCCAAATAATCGCAAATTGAGAATTGCAAATTTTCCATTTTCAATTGTTAATTCTCAATTTTATTCTACGTGCCGTAAACTATGCGCTACGTACCGTTATGGACATCTGCCATAGCGGTATTTGAAATTTAGAGTCAGCTCAGTATATTTTTAGTCCGGCTATATGCCGGACTAAAAATAAATTCAATCCTGGATCAATTTCTGGAATGTAAAGGTCGCCGCCAGAGAGGTTACCACCGCGAATCCTGCGAGTACAGCGACATCGAACCATATGAAGTTCCATCCCACATTTAAAGTTATGACATTTCTTAGCGCGTCTGCAGCATAGGTCAAAGGAAAGATGTACGCTATGTATTGCATGACTTTGGGCATCTGCTGGATCGGAAAGAAGACTCCAGAGAAGAACATCATCGGGAAGGTTATGGTAGTCATCGTTATCATGGCCGTTTCCTGTTCCTTCATGGCAGCAGTTACCATAACGCCGACGCCAATGAAACTGAATGTTCCCAAAAGGAGCAAAAATACCGTCCAGAGCAGAGAAACAGGGGAAAAACTCACTCCAAAAAATAGCCATGAAATAACGAGAATTATCATTGCCGTGACGAATCCTCTTATAGTTTGAGCAAGAATCTTACCGATAACGATACTGCCACGACTTATAGGCGTGACCATGACGCCATCCATCGTTCCAAGTTCTCTCTCTCGCGTTATGGCAGAGGCAAGACCCGTCATAACACTCATTATCGCTATCATAGCCATAAGACCGGGGACTGTGAAATCGTAATAGTTAAAGTTCGTTCCGTCGGCGTTTATAAGATTTGACTTAACGATATTTTGTTTGATGTTTTGTGAGCCTGCCTGTCCAAACATATCTGAAAGCATTTGGGCCATCATTATTCCGGCCTGAGGATTCGCGGGACTTGGTATTACGTCCATTGTAACAGGCCTGTTCAGGGCTATAGAAAGAGAGAAATCCTTTGGAATTATCGCGCCAACCATTATCTTACCGCTTGCAAGAGCATCTATGAGGTCTTGCTTTGAGTTGTAAAAAATCATCTTGTTTGTCTGAGATGCGGGAAGAGATTTTTCAACTTTAGCGTTGAAAATGAGATCTTGAGAATATATTCCTATATTTCCTGAATAGGATCCGCCTGTTTTTGGAAAGATAAAGCCCAACATTAGCATCATTATAATTGGCATTAAAATGGAAAATGCAACTCTTGTGCGTCCCCTTAAAAAGACTTTTAGATCTTTCCATGCTATATCCCATATCCGCATATTATCACTCCTTTACCGTTTCAATTTCTGCGTCTAATTTTCCTTCGGATATTTCGACGTAAATATCTTCGAGAGAAGGCTCTAAAGATTTAAAACTTCTAACTTTTATATTGGCTTTCGTAAGATAACTCATAAATTGATTGAGATCCTCAACCTCTACCTTTGCATATCCGTCTTCCTGCTCTAAAATCTTTATCTTTGGATCATTGAAAGATAACGTTCTGTCCGTTTCTATCTCAACGATCTCGGCTTTTTTGAAATGCTTTCTTATCTCATTCAAAGTACCCATAGCGACGATCTTTCCCTTTCTCATAATTGCGACCTTATCAACATTCATAAGTTCAACATCGTGAAGAACATGGGTTGTGTAAACTATAGTTCTTCCCTCTTCTCTTAATTGGACTATGAAATCCCTTATATGTTTTGTTGAGACGGGATCAAGACCGAGCGTTGGCTCATCGAGAAAGATTATCTTTGGATCCGGTACGAGCGCCCTTGCGAGATTTATCTTTTGTTTCATACCTGTGCTCATCTTTGATATGAGTATATCCTTAAAATCCCATATATCAAAGAGTTTCAAAAATTTTTCCGCCCTGTCATATATTTCTGGATCCTTCATTCCGTAAAGCCTTCCAAAAAATTTTATATTTTCCATAGCCGTCAGATCGTTGTAGAGAATAACCTTTTCCGCGACGAGTCCTATATTTTTTCTTACTTCTGTCGGATTTTTTAACACATTGTATCCCGCAACTTCTACATATCCACTTGTTGGCACGGCTAAATTCGTCAAAATCCTTATAGTCGTGCTCTTCCCAGCTCCATTTTGCCCGAGAAGGGCAAATAACTGACCGTAACCGACCTCAAAGGAAATATCATCAACGGCTTTGACATCTTTGAAATATTTCTTGAGATTTTTTACAACGATTGCTTTATCTTCCATCTTCGAACCTCCTTAAAATCTCTTCCGATTCAATAAGCAATTTCAGACTTTCTTTGAGAGAGAAATTTGAATTGAAATTTTTACTTGAAAGATCGTAAAGTACGTAAAGCAAATTCTTTACGACTTTCCTCATTTCTTCGGGCATTGCAGGGTTTTTTTCACCGACAACGATACCTATTTTTTTCATCATCATCTTGAGTGTTTCAGTATTTTCTCGCAGTTGGTTGACGAAATTAACACCTTCTTCTGTAAGACTGTATATCTTTTTCCTTCCTTCTATTTTTTGTTCTATGAATCCCTTGTCTAACAAATCACTTAATTGCGGATAAACAGTCCCCGCAGATGCCGAAACGCCTTTTCCTTTGGCGTATTTTAAGAAATCATATCCGGTTATCTCCTTTTTTTCCGACAGAAAATTCAAAAGCATCATCTTCAACATAGGGTAAGAAGTCTTCAAAGTTTTACCTCCATTTATATCTAAATAGATATATCTAAATAGATTATATTCTCCTCAATTTAAAATTTCAAGAATTGTTTTTTAAATTTTTAATCAAGCATTCTCCAACCTCTATAAATGGATGTCGGTATACCTTAATCGGGTCAAATGGAATAGATTTCAATTGAGAACTGTCAATTCACGACAATTTCTATGTGCCGCAATCGATGTGACACTCTGTTATTTATTCACATCTTTACGCATGGAAGAAGGGATGTGTGATATAATTTTAAAGAGATGGTTAAATTGAGGTTGTTTGTCTTTATTGTATTTTTTGTAGGGAGTGCTGTAATGGTCTTTTCTTCTTCATGGGCACTTGTTCTAACAGGCGGAGGAGCACGCGGTGCTTACGAGGCTGGCGCCCTTAAGGCTATTGCCCAGTTAAATCTCGATGTAAAGGGTGTCTATGGCACATCTGTTGGCGCTTTGAACGGAGTCTTTTTCTGTCAGGGAGAGACAGAAAAATTGTACAAAATGTGGCAAACCATTTCTTATTCTGATGTTATGTCTGTCAAATCAACTTCAACTTCTCCCATATACCTAAAGGTTGCCCGTGAACTTTTGACCTTTCATCTTATCGATATAAAGCCTTTACGAGAAATGGTCGAGGAAAATATCGATGAGGAGAAGGTGAGAAAAAGCGGTATTGATTTTGGACTTGTAACTTACGATCTTTCAAAATTTTCACCGGTGGAACTTTACATCTCCCAAATTCCCGAAGGCCAACTTGCCGATTATGTACTTGCAAGCGCGAATTATCCAATCTTTCAAAGGCAAAAGATAAATGGCCAGATCTACATAGATGGCGGTGTGTACAACAATGCGCCCGTTGATATGGCTCTCAAAAAGGGATTCAAAAAAATACTTCTTATCAATGTTTCAGATATTCCAATAACGATTCCGCCCATACCGCCGGACGTCGAGTTAAAGATCATAAATCCTTCGGGTACGCTCGGAAGGGCCCTTGATTTTAATCCCGTAGACGAGCATAGATGGGAGATAATGGGATATTTAGATACGCTCAAGGCCTTCGGCAAGTTCGTCGGCGACAGATATTACATATATCCTCCCAAATCTCCTATAATTTTGGATGCGCTTCTTTCGATGAACATGAAGGAACTTTCAAAGGTGGCGGACATACTCGGCGTTGACATAAATGGATATTCCCGAGATTTTGCAGTCTATACAGTCATCCTTTCGAAAATATACCAAACGGTTAAGGCCACTTCTTTCGATACTTTGAATATAAAATTGTTGGAAATGTCCGCAAATACTCTTGAAATAGAAAGGCTTGTTCCTTACACCCAGCACGAATTAGTGAAAGCAATCGCGGATAACGATCAAAAAATCAAGACGGGCTTTCTTTTCTTTCAAAACAATGAGAACACGATAGTGGAGTTTGTGAGAGAAGTTTGCAAGTACATCGTGTCAACGAACATGAAATGTTAAAGGAGAGTGATGCGGATGAAAATATACATGGGTTCCATCCTCTCGTCTACTGAATTCACAAAGTTCGATCTCGGTATAACCTTTGGCACAGAGATATCTGCATTTGGAAAATGGATTCGATCGACAGACAGCGGGATTCTCTTCGAAGATTCGGGATTTGGAATTTACCAGAGAAAATGGAGAATACCTATAACCCTCGATGAAATCGTATTCCAGACAGATCTAAGAATCGCAACCCTTTACAACGAAGAATTGAGAATGCGTGATTTGCTTTTGAAAATTCCGAACCTTAAGATAGATCTTGTGGTGGGATATTTGAGAACGCAAAATTACAATCCTTATGAATTGATAGCGAGCGGATGGGGGTGTGCCCAGACTACCGGGATTCCAACTATTCTCGTGAATGTGACCGGAGAAAATGTGAATTACTCTTTCTTTACGAAGATGAGCGAATTCAACGATGGAATGATCGTGCTTTCCGACAGATACACGATGATAAACTTCCAATTTGAAAAGAAAGAGTATACCCAAAACAATAAAGAGGCTCAGGAGAAATGAAATTTTTCAATTTCTTCAATTTCTTCATCAAAAGAAAGGTGAACTCATTCGTGGACAATCAATCATTTCAGGATACCGGTTTCTCCAGTTATTTTGGGGTAATTCAGTTTCAACACCAAAATTTTAGGAACTGGAAAGAATTTCATGCAAAGGTACTTTCAAATGTTAAAAGTGCAAAAGGGCAGGGTGCGAAATTCATTCTATTTCCAGCCGGCATGAATATCGAACTTTACGCAAATGACGAAGTGTCACTCTCCGATGGCCAGATATCGAAGGCGGCCGAAGAGGTTTTAAAGATCTTTTGTGCCGTTGCCTCTGCCGAGAATGTTTATATAGCTTACGCGGATTTTGTAAAGGGACAAAAAATCTTTCACATGATAGGAAATACCGGCAAGGAAATTAAAGGGAAGACATTTGAAATTTACGGTTCGGTAGTATCTTTCATGGATGAGGATATCACAGAGGATGTAAGGGTTGTTCTTAATCCATCGCTTCTCAAAAAATGGACGGGAGATTACGAATCGTTTGGCCACGCATGGCTTTTTTCACAGCAAAGGTACGTTTATTCTCTCGAAAGTTATATTGTCGGCGATCATTTTACGGGACAGAGTGGAATTTATTCTCCCATTGAAGCAACGGAGTCGATGAGCGGTATAATAAAACAGGCTCAAAGCAAGATTTTAGAAGAGATTCTTGTCGCTCACCTCGATTTTAACCTTATCGATGAGGTAAGAAAAAAGAAAGATTTGAAATCCTATGCTCGATTGCTGAACAAATAAACGGAGGTGTTTTTGAATGAAAAAAAGATTTTCTTACGAAAAATTGCCCGAAGAGGAAATAAAAAGGCTCAAAGAGCTCGGAAGGCGTTGCAGAGGAGACATTATAAAAATGACGACCGTCGCCGATTCCGGCCATCCGGGAGGTTCGATGAGTTCAATAGACATATATCTTACCGTCTTTTCAAATGCCAATATCGATCCAAAGGATCCGTGGAATCCCTCAAGGGACAGGATAATCGTGAGTCACGGCCACACATCTCCAGGCGTTTATTCTGTCCTTGGCGAACTCGGATTTTTCAAGATCGAAGATGCGATAGCGGGCTTTAGATATTACGATTCTCCATTTGAAGGTCACATAACGCGTGGCATCCCCGGCGTTGAATGGACGACTGGAAATCTCGGTCAGGGGTTGAGCGCCGCATGTGGAATGGCTCTTGCTGCTAAGATTAAAAATCTCGATTACCATGTCTTTGCTTTAATGAGCGATGCAGAACAGGCGAAGGGGCAGGTTGCAGAGGCAAGAAGATTCGCAAAAAAATTTGGCCTTTCGAATATAACGGTTGTTATAGATTACAACGATGCCCAAATAAGCGGCCACGCGAGGAATGTCATGTTCGTTGATATAAAGGCAGGATATGAGTCCGACGGATGGAGAACGATAGAGGTAGATGGCCACGATTACGTCCAGATTTACGATGCGATAAAGTATGCGATTGAGAATCAGGATAAACCTACAGTCGTCATAGCGAGAACGATCATGGGAAAGGGTGTCTCATTCATGGAGGATGACGTCGCCTATCACGGTAAGGCTCTATCTTTGGAAGAGGCCGATAAGGCTTTAAAAGAACTCGGCGTTGAAAATGACATACAAAAGTATTTAGAAAAACGCAAGAGTTTCTCGATGCCTCATTTTGAGATCAAACCTTATGAAGTGAAAGTAGAAACGGGAAAGGTCCGTCTTTACAAGTCAGATCAGTCAATTGCTAATCGTGATGCCTTTGGTCATGCGCTTGCGGACATAGCAGTCGAAAATGCGAAGTCAAATGGAACGCCCATTGCCGTCATAGATTGTGATCTCAAACCCTCCACAAAGACCGATATATTTGAGCGCGTAAGTCCTGATCTTTTCTTTCAGGCGGGGGTCCAGGAGCACAATGCCGCCACAGTTGCAGGAGCGCTTTCGAGTCAAGGAGTCGTTACATTTTTTGCAGATTTCGGAGTCTTTGGAATAGATGAAACGTACAACCAGCAGAGGCTAAATGATATAAACCATACCAATTTAAAGCTCGTCGTTACCCACGTCGGAACAGATGTAGGCGAGGATGGGAAGACACATCATTGTGTCGATTATATAGGTGCACTAAGAAATATATACAACTTCAAACTCATAGTTCCGCAGGACGGGAATCAAACGGACAGGGCCGTAAGATTTATGGCAAAAGCGTGGGGGAATTACGCGTTGGCGGTTGGAAGATCCAAAATTCCCGTCATAACAAAAGAGAATGGTCAGATATTCTTCGATGAGAATTACAAGTTTGTCTACGGTGAATGCGATCTTTTCAGAAAAGGAGAAAACATCACAATCTTCTCGACGGGCCAAACTTCCCACATAGCAGTGAAGGCCGCAGACGAACTTTCGAAGGAAGGTATAAGGGTTACCGTCATAGGAGTTCCAACTCCATTTGAACTGCCGGAATGGATAGGAGAATATATCTCTTCAAAATACGTCATAACATTTGAAGATCACAACGCAAATACCGGATTGGGAAGCATTATACCTCAATTTGCGATTGAAAAAGGGTTCTATCCAAAGAAATTCGTAAAACTTGGACTCTTTGATTACACGAGATCTGGCGCCGTTAAAGATCTTTATAAAATAGAAGGACTTGATTCAGAATCTCTTAAGAAAAAGGTGAGGGAGATAATAAAGTGAAAATTTTGCTTCACATCTGCTGCGCTCCGGATGCAACGACGGCTTACAAAAGACTTTCCGTATCAAATGAGGTTGTGGGATACTTTTTCAACCCCAACATTCAGCCTGAAGAGGAATACCTAAGGCGGCGCGCCGCCCTTGAAAAACTTGCAAATATATGGGAATTCGATGTGATATATCCCGAATACGATCCTCAAAGGTGGTTCAAAAGCGTCAAAGGTCTTGAAGATCTTCCGGAAGGCTCTAAAAGGTGCCAGGCATGCATTGCGATGAGGTTAAGGCAGAGCGCTATCTTTGCAAAAGAGAATGGCTTTGATGCTTTTGCGACATCTCTTACCACAAGTCCCCATAAGGATGTGAAATTCATAAATGATATCGGGATGAAATTTTCACAAAAGATAGGAATCGGGTATATTCCCAGCGCTTTCAGAAAGCAGAACGGCTTTTTAGAAAGCGTGAATCACTGCAAAGAATTGGGAATTTACAGGCAAAATTACTGTGGATGCATCTTTAGCCTTCCGAAGGTTTTGATATAAGATGGGAATCTGGAACGACATAGGAGAGAAGTTGATCGATCTCTTCAATGGGGACGTTGTATGCACGGACAGAGAAGGCTTACCAAAATTTTCGACCATCGAAATTTCGAAAGATCTTTCGGAGGCCATTTCGATCGCACTGAAGACCGGTATAAGAACGAGTCTTTTTTATAACCAGCGTCGCACCCTTGTTATACCGGTAAATTTCATAAATTTGAAGGGGGCCATAGCGCTTATAGGCTATGAGTTCTCCGAGGAAAGCCTTGAGGTATTTGTCCAGCGCATCCTCGAAGAGATTTCAAAGAATTCCGATGAAGACTTTGGAGAGAATCTTCCCCAGGAAATAGTTAATGGTTTCAAAGATGTCGTAAGACCTGTTTTGTGCGCCGTAAGTTCAAATCTGCCATCGATTCAGTTAAGGGCCGAGATGGCAAGAAGGGGAGGAAAGTTTTTAAAGCGCCTCGAATCTGGAGAGGAATTCTTCATCTTTGATGACAAAAAGATAAATGATCTTCCTCCAGGATGCAGAGCCGGGATATCATTTGATCCATCTCCAGATGTCGCGTACAAACAAGCCCTGATGGCGCTTTACTATGGATCGGATTCTTCCGGAATCTCAGTTTATTCTGATATATCAGCCTCCTTTTTGATCTCCGAAATGCTCAAGAAGAGAAAGAATATACTTGAAAAATTGGCAAAGTATCCTGAACTTACAGAAACGTTGAAGATCTTTTTTGAAAATGACGCAAGTCCCGTAAAAACGGCAAAGGTTATGAAGATACACAGAAACACGATCCTTAACAGGCTTAACAGGGTAAGGGATATAACCTACCTCGATCCCAAAAATTTCAAAGATGGTGTTATACTTTATTTGATTCTTGCCGATTCGGAGGGAAAATACCTTGAACAATGACAAAATCTCTTTGACATTGCCTTCGAAGTTATGGTCTGCCTCCATTGTCAGACATGTAGCGCGGGATTTTTTGATCTTTAGCGGGAAGGCAGATTATATCATGATAGATGATATGGAGGTTGCAATAGGAGAGGCAATTACCAACGTTGTAAATCATACTTATCAAAGGGACGAAACTCAGATAATATCCGTCTATATGAAGATAGAAGATGGTTTTTTCGAAGTGGGCATAAGGGACTTTGGTCCGAAAAATATGATCGATTTTGAAAATTATTCGCCACCTCCTCCAACGAGCGAAAGTGGAAGAGGTGTTGTTTTGATAAATTCTCTCGTGGACGAGGTTAAATACAAAGAGACCTGCAGGGGAAATCTTCTTGTTCTCAGGAGGAAGATCGCGTGATTCACATCGTCGGAGGTGGCCTTGCAGGAAGTGAGGCGGCATATCAAATAGCACAATCCGGCCATGAGGTTACAATACATGAGATGAGGCCCATTGTTATGACCGGTGTCCACCGCACGGACAGAATGGCCGAACTTGTCTGTTCCAATTCCTTAAAATCAGTCGATCTTAAAAATGCCTCGGGTCTTTTGAAAAAAGAACTCAGAGATCTTGGATCATTCGTCTTAGACGTTGCCTACCGCCATGCTATCCCCGGAGGAAAGGCTCTCGTTGTTGACAGGGAATCCTTTTCAGATGAGATAACATCAACTTTGGAGTCCCATCCAAAAATAAAGATTGTAAGAGAAGAGATAACTGAAATACCCGATAAGGACATATGGATAATCGCGACCGGACCCGCAACCTCTGATAAACTTTACAATTGGATCCTCTCGACCTTCGGAGGCGGTGCTTACTTTTTTGATGCCGTTGCGCCGGTAATAGACGCAAATACAATAGACATGTCAAAGGTTTTTTTTGGAAACAGATATGAAGATGGGAAGGATTACATAAACTGTCCGATGAACAAAGAAGAGTATCTTAGATTTCACGATGCGCTCGCGAAGGCCGAGGTCTTGCCGGTGGAAGGCTTTGACAAAAAGTTGCTTTTTTCAAGATGTCAGCCCATCGAAGAGATAGCAAAATCCGGCGTCGATGCGATGAGATATGGCCCTTTAAGGCCGGTAGGACTTGGAAATTTTTACGCTGTTGTCCAGTTAAGGCGCGACAATTACGCCGGCACACTTTTTAACATCGTGGGTTTTCAGACAAGGCTGAAATGGCCCGAGCAGGATAGAGTCTTCAGGATGATCCCTGGCCTTGAAAATGCTAAGATCGTAAGGTATGGCGTTATGCACGCAAATGTTTATATTGAACCGTACCGTCTGACAGACGAATTCTTTAGGGCAAGAGGAAGAAATATCTTTTTTGCCGGACAGATAACAGGTGTTGAAGGATATGTCGAATCCATAGCGACGGGCCTTTACGTTGGTAGAAATGTTGCAAGGATGATCGAAGGGCGTGAATTGCAGAAATTCCCTGTTAATACCATGATAGGGGCTTTGATAGATTACGTTACGAAGACGCCAAAATTGCAGCCGATGTATGCAAATTTCGGAATATTAAGGAGGAATTCGTGAGGATCAGAAATTTCATCTTGATAGGTACTCTGATCATAATAGCAATTACCGTTGTTGTCATTGTCATAAGCGGATTTTATTTTGTAAATGGAGAACTAAAATATCAAATACTCGCAAAGGCGAATGATCAACTCAACACTTTCAACGTTTCCATGGCAAACACAACGAAAGTAAATGCCGGGTATGTCTTCGACGGCGTACTTTCTATCTACCATGGAGCGGATATAGAAAAGACCCTCTATCAGATGAAAAATTCGTCCGGCGCACAGTGGGCTTTCATAACGATAGGAAGCACGAATTACGTTTATCCTTACGAGAAAGGAGTCCTCTCTCTTGATGCTAAGTCGAGGCCTTGGTACATTCTTGCGAATGCACATCCAAAAAATGTCGTCATCAACGAATTTTACTCTCCCACTCTGAAAGCCTCAGTCGTCACTTTTACAGTCGCAATCGATGGTAAGGTTGAGTATGTCGGCGGGCTCATATTCACCGAAAAACAATTTTTTAACATGCTCTCTTCGAGAATTGGAAATCCTTTTTTGATAATGAATCATGGGAAAATAATTTACCCTTCAAACTTGAGTGTAAATAACGGAATCGTGAATATTAACGGCATAAATTACAGGATGCAAACCTTTGACTACAACGCCGTTATGTCTATTTACGACATGTTTTCCTCCATGCCTTACACTTTGGGAATACTTATCCCAACTTCAAGCATAATTTCGAATATTTCGTGGACTATCTTTTATCTTGTGATAATAACCGTTATGATCGGGATCGGAGAGATCGTTTTTATGTCTTTTTTATCAAGAAGAATAGCCCTATCTGTTGAGATGCTCTCCAATGTATCCTCACGATTTGATCCTCATAAGGGCGAGATAGAGGTTGATGAAAAGACGAGGGAAAGGATATACAGGTTCAAGGAAACTAAGGAAGTCTTTGACAAGATGTACCAATTGTTCCAGGAAATAATTGCTCAGATGGAGGAATTGAGGGCAACAAATGAAGAACTTGAAAGTTCTTACGAAGAAATCGAGCAACTTTCGAATAATCTCTCGAAGGAAAGCCAGGAACTCAAAGAACTCTTTGAAGTGTCAAATTTGGTTTCCCTCTCGACAGACAACAAATCTTCAAAGAGAATCCTCCTTGACAGGCTTATAAAGATTTATGGATGCGCTGGCATAATTCTTGTTGATCTCAACAAAAGGGAAGGTAACCTCACCGATGCCATAGGAGAAAAGTTCAATCCAGTCGATCTTTCAAAAATAGGAAAGGAATTGTTAAACGGCCGAATTGTTGAGGTAAGCGATCCTCCTTACCAGATCATGGTCGTTCCGATCATGTTCGAATCAAAGTTGTTAGCCGTTCTCGAGATGGCCTTTCTCGATCATGTGCCCGAGGTAGAGAAGGAATCTTTGACGAGATTCATGGTAGGATTTGCGGGATCGCTGAATTCTCAAAGGCTTATTTCTGAAATTCAAAATGCCTATATATATCTCGCGACAAAATTCGTGGAGATTTCCGAAGTTTACGATTACGAGACCGGATCGCACATATGCAGAGTTGGGGAATATTCAGCCTTCATAGCCTCAAAATTGATGATGGGAGAGGAATTCATCTCTAACATACGCATCTATTCGATGATACACGACATAGGAAAATTAAAAGTACCGAGAGAAATTCTTATTAAAAATGGGTCTCTTACAAAGGAAGAGTTCGAAGAGATGAAGAAGCATACCATCTACGGAGAACAACTGTTGGGTGAGGCTCCATTTTTGGAAATGGCAAGGCACATAGCGAGATACCATCACGAAAAATACGACGGAACTGGATATCCTGACGGTTTGAAGGGGGATGAAATACCCATAGAGGGTAGAATAATGGCAATCGCAGACGTTTACGATGCCCTAAGATCACCGAGACGGTACAAGCGTGCCTTCAGCCATGAGGAGGCTGTAAAGATAATCCTTGAGGGTGACGGGAGAACAAAGCCGGATCATTTTGATCCTAAAATTCTTGAGATATTCAGGAAGTACAATCTTGAATTTAAAAGAATATACGAATCTCTCTTAGACGAGGAGGAAAAAAATGGATGAGATCCCCGATGAAGTGAGATCGAAAGTCGAGAAATTGCGCAAGGAAATAGAGTATCACAATTACAGGTATTACACTCTCAACGATCCCGTCATAACGGATTACGAGTACGATATGCTCGTCAAGGAATTGCAAAATTTGGAGGAGAAATACCCTTCGCTCAAAAGCCAAAATTCTCCCACACAAAGGATTGGATCGAAAATACTGTCCGGCTTTTTGCCAGTAAGGCATCCGTCTTTGATGTACAGCCTTGATAACATATATTCCCTTGAAGAATTGAAGGAATTCGATGAAAGGGTAAAAAAACTTTCAGATCGCGACGAGATAGAATACGTTTGTGAAATGAAGATAGACGGACTTTCAATAAGATTAAAATACGAGAAGGGAGAACTTGTCCTTGCCGCAACGCGCGGGGATGGAGAGGTTGGAGAAGACGTTACCGACAACGCAAGAACTGTAAGGACAATTCCTCTCATCCTCTCCGAACCGTTGGATGTCGAGGTAAGGGGAGAAATATACATGTCCTACACCGAATTCAAAAAATTGAACCTCATAAGGCAGCACCAGTCCCTTCCTTTATTTGCAAATCCTCGAAATGCGGCGGCCGGAACCCTAAGGCAATTAGACACGTCCGAGGTTGCCAGAAGGCACCTCGATTCATTCATATACACGCTTGAAAATCCTCGTAAATACGGGGTAAAGACTCAGTGGGAAGCATTAGAGTTCATGAGAAAGATCGGATTCAAAGTTAACGGTGAATCTAAAATCGCTAAGAATGTCGATGAGATAAAAGAATATCTGGAATGGTGCGAGAAGAGGAGGGAAGAGATAGATTATCCAATAGACGGGGCTGTAATAAAGGTTAATTCATTCGAAATTCAGGAAAATCTTGGCTTTACCGCCAAGGCACCTCGATGGGCAATAGCGTACAAATTTCAGGCCGAACAGGTAAGAACGAAGATACTCAATGTAACAATCCAGGTCGGCAGAACTGGCACCCTCACGCCTGTTGCTGAACTCCAGCCCGTCCGCCTTGCAGGCACAACTGTCAAAAGAGCCTCCCTTCACAACTTCGATTACGTAAAGGAAAGAGACATAAGAATCGGAGATACGGTAATAATAGAGAAGGCCGGAGAGATAATTCCTCAGGTTGTAAAACCCATTATAGAAGAAAGAACTGGAAATGAAAGACCGGTTGAGATACCAAAAGTTTGTCCCATCTGCGGTGGACCTGTCGGAAAATTAGATCCTCAGGACGTTGCTATAAGATGTTTGAATCCTTACTGCCCTGCCAAACTCGAGGCATGGATAGAGAACTTTGCTTCCCGTAAGGCCATGGATATACATGGCCTCGGTGAAAAAATGATAAAAAAATTGATAGAAACAGGACGGGTGAAGGACCCATCGGATATATACACACTTGATAAGGATTTCTTATCCAAACTTGAAAAGATGGGAGAAAAATCAGCCCAAAATCTTATAAATCAAATAGAAAAATCAAAATCGCTCCCATTTTACAGGCTCATAATAGCGCTTGGAATCCCGATGGTCGGAGAAACTACCGCAAGGCTTATAGCCAAAAGGTATCATGACCTCGATGCGCTTCAAAATGCAAAAAA
Organism: Mesoaciditoga sp.; assembly: GCA_002878315.1. GTDB lineage: Bacteria > Thermotogota > Thermotogae > Mesoaciditogales > Mesoaciditogaceae > Athalassotoga. The sequence goes on from PNIW01000014.1 coordinate 40,771, forward strand.
AGAAGATCTCATGAAGATAAGTGGAATTGGAGAAAAGGTCGCAACATCGATAGAGCAATTCTTCTCCTTAGAAAAGACAAAAGAAATGGTTGAAAAACTTAAATCTTACGGCTTTAAAGGATCTCAATTAGAATCTCAATCTTCAGATCAAAAAATACTGTCAAACAAACGTTTTGTAATAACCGGGACACTTTCAAAACCACGCGAGGAAATAAAAAACTGGCTCCTTTCGCTTGGAGCCGAACTTTCCGAAAATGTATCTTCGAAAATAGATTATTTGGTGGTAGGGGAGAATCCGGGATCAAAACTCGACAAGGCGAGAAAACTCGGTATTAAAATCATAAACGAAAAGGAACTTTACGAGATGATCGATCAACTTTCAAAGACGAGTTCGTAAGTTATATTCGCGGCTTTTCTTAACATCGCAGAAACGCTGCAATACTTCGTCTGTGAAAGGTTAACTGCCTTTTCGGCATTTTCTTTTGGTACATTCCCGTAAAAGATGTATTTAAGATGTATGTCCGTGTAGACTTTAGGATGTTCTTTTGCCTTTGTGTAACTTATCTCTATTTTAAAATCCCTCGGCGTTGTCTTCATCTTTTCGAGTATTGAAATGACATCCATAGCAGTGCATCCGGCAAGGGCCGCCAGAAGGACTTCCATAGGCCTTGCGGCCGAATCTTCTCCTCCTACGTCCGTGTAGGCGTCCATGACAACCTCGTGGTTTGATTCGGTATGGGCTGTGAATTTCATCTTTCCGCTCCAGTTCAGTGTAAGCATATTTCCTCCTTTATGCGTTTCCGTTAAAAATTATTCCGCTCGGGATATGGGAGGTTTTATCGTAGGTCTTATCCTGAGATTTGAAGAGATTCATTATAAGATCGAATTCTTCGAGCCTGTAAGTTATCATTCTTTGAATTCCCAAATTTATAAGGCTTACCTCATTTATGACATTTGTCATCTTCGCAACGACAATCGCAAGATCGTGTCTTAAAGGCTCGTTAATCACACTTATTATGGCCGAAATTGTCGGCTCTATCTTGAGATCTTTCGTTATCTTGAGAGACAAATTCAATCTTTCGTGTTCGAGATCATCTAAGATATGAAGTTTGTCCCTTTCTTTTTCCAAAATCTTCTTCAACCTTTCTACATCGTTTTTTTCTATAGAGTCTCTTTTCTCTTTGAGTATATCGACAAGTTCTAAGAAATGATTGTATTCTTCCTCAAGTATCTTTATAAGTTCTTCGATCATCAGAACTCACCTATCTCACTCATCATCTTTTTGACTATGTTCTCGACATTCACGCTGTACTGCCCAGACTGGACAAGGGCCTTTATTTGATCGACCTTCTGTGATCTTGCTTTTTCTATATCGCTGACACTTGACGCCATCGAAATGAAGGTTTTGAAATCTATCTTTGAATTACCAACAAAAAGGTCTTCATTCGATCTTTCTACTTTCTTGGCCCTTTCTCCTTTTGGATCCTTTCCATTTTCCGGCTGGGGTATTCCGGATATCCCATCTATTCTCATCTTACCACCTCCATACATATTATCGGCAGGATATGGCCAAAAGTCAAGCACGATATCCTGTTGTGGTGGTAGTCATTTAACGTAAGAGTTAAGATCTAAAAGCCCATGACCGCTGAAGTTGAAAACTATGACCCTTTCTTCACCGCTTTTGGCGAATTCCTTTGCGTACCTTGCGACGCCCGCAATGGCATGACTTGTCTCGGGTGCCGGGATTATACCTTCTGTTATCGCAAATAATTTCGCGTATTCGAAGGCTTCATCCTGTGGAATGGCAATGGCCTTCATGTAATTTTCTTTGACAAGACGGCTTATTATCGGAGACGCGCCATGGTACCTCAATCCGCCAGCGTAGATTGGAGGTGGAACGAATTCGGAACCGAGCGTGTACATTTTCAGCATGGGTGTAAGATGGGCTGTGTCTCCATAATCGTACTTGTACTCTCCTTTCGTAAAAGACGGACATTCAGTTGGCTCGCACGCCACTATTTCGAGAGATTTTTTCTTCATTTTTAAAGGAATAAATGGCAGCGTAAATCCTCCAAAATTGGATCCTCCACCGAAACATCCTATCAAAACATCAGGCTCTTCTCCGACAAGTTCGAGTTGTTTTTGAGTTTCTTGACCTATGACAGTTTGATGCAAAAGCACATGATCAAGGACACTCCCTAAAGAATAATGTGTCTTTTCTTTTGAGAGCGCGAATTCTATAGCCTCGCTTATGGCCATCCCGAGAGAGCCCGTTGAATCTGGCTTGATCTCGAGTATTTTCTTCCCGTAATTCGTAAAATCGCTCGGACTTGGATGGATCTTTCCGTTAAAAAGATTTACCATGTATTTCCTCGCAGGCTTTTGTTCAAAACTTATCTTTACCATAAAGACATTAACGTCTAAATTGAAATATGCTCCGGCAAAGGCAAGGGCACTTCCCCATTGACCCGCTCCGGTCTCAGTCGATATCTTCGTTGTTCCTTCGACAAGGTTGTAATAAGCCTGGGCAAGGGCCGTGTTGAGTTTATGGCTACCAGTAGGACTTACCGATTCGTTTTTATAATATATGTGAGCCGGGGTTTTTAAAGCCTTTTCAAATCCTACGGCTCTCACGAGTGGGGTAGGCCTGTAAAGAGCGTAAGCCTCTCTTACTCTCTGCGGAATTTCGATGTACCTTTCCTTTGTTGCCTCCTGCATTACGAGAGTTTTGGGAAATAAGACTTCGAGTTTTTGTGGATCGACCGGCTTCATGGTATGCGGATCGAGCGGAGGGTCGAGATTAAAGGGCAAGTCAGCCTTGACATTGTACCAGTATTTTGGCATATCCTCTTCTTTTAAATACACAAATCTTTTCATTTCAATTCCTCCCTTCTAAAATGAAAATCGGGGATCTTTTTTCAAGATCCCCGATGCTGAAAATTTATGGCAAAAGATACTAATCCCTTCAGCATCAGGGACAGTACCACCACCAGTTTTCGATTTTGAAATTCAAGCCAATCATAAGATCACCTTGAATAAAATATATCATAGAATTTTCAAAAAGTCAATTCGTTGCTTTCTGGCTAAAAATAATTTTGTGATATACTCTTTTTGAATTTTCAAAAAGGAGGAAGCCTTTATGGAAAGGATAATAAGAGCACCCAGAGGAAACAAGATAACGTGCAAATCCTGGCAGACAGAGGCTCCGATGCGCATGATAATGAACAATCTCGATCCGGAGGTTGCCAGAGATCCCGCACATCTTATAGTCTACGGTGGAACGGGAAAGGCCGCGAGAAACTGGGAGTCTTTTGATGCCATAGTGAATACGTTAAAGAGACTCGACGATGATGAAACTTTAATAGTACAATCCGGCAAGCCCGTCGCGGTCTTTAGAACCAATGTATGGGCTCCGAGAGTATTGATCTCGAATGCCATGTTGGTACCAAAATGGGCAGATTGGGATTATTTCAGAGAACTCGAATCGAGAGGGTTGACAATGTTTGGCCAGATGACGGCCGGCAGTTGGATATACATAGGGACCCAGGGAATTCTCCAGGGTACCTATGAGGTTTTTTACGCTGTCGCAGAAAAATACTTCGGAGGAACCCTTTCAGGTAAAATCGCAGTTACTGCAGGTCTCGGAGAGATGGGAGGAGCCCAGCCTTTGGCCGTAACATTTAACGGTGGCGTGATGATAGCCGTTGAAGTCGACAAACGCATGATAGAAAGAAGGCTTGAAAAACATTATCTCGATACATGGACGGATTCTTACGAGAAGGCAGTAAAGATGGCCGAAGAAGCGGCAAAGGAAGGGCGGCCGCTTTCAATAGGTCTTCTTGGAAATATCGCAGACATCCTTCCAAGAATGGTAAAAGAGGGTTTCACACCCGACATAGTCACGGATCAAACTTCGGCTCACGACCCACTTAACGGGTACATTCCTTCGGGCATGGACGTTGAAAGCGCGGCCGAAATGAAAGAAAGAGACAGAAATGGTTATTTGAACAGGGTCTTCGATTCTATGGTAAAGCATGTTGAGGCCATCGTCGAGATGAAAAAGCGCGGCGCAAAGGTCTTCGAGTATGGAAACAATCTGAGGCGGATGGCATACGATCACGGTGCCAAGGATGCGTTCGAGATCGTTGGATATGTGCCCGAATACATAAGGCCTCTTTTTGCCCAGGGCAAGGGGCCGTTCAGATGGGTAGCCCTCTCCGGTGATCCTCAGGACATATACAAAACAGACGAGGTCGTTTTAAAACTCTTTCCATACGATGATCATCTGAAAAGATGGATAAAGATGGCCCACGAAAAGGTCAACTGGCAGGGATTGCCCGCGAGGATATGCTGGCTCGGTCAGGGAGAAAGGGAAGCCTTCGGGCTTGAGATAAACAAAATGGTAAGGGATGGCAAACTTTCTCCGATCGTGATAGGACGCGATCATCACGATACCGGATCCGTTGCCTCTCCATACAGAGAAACTGAAGCCATGAAAGATGGATCGGATGCTATAGCGGACTGGCCAGTTCTTAACGCCCTTTTGAACACGGCCTCCGGAGCGACATGGGTTTCGGTCCACCATGGCGGAGGCGTTGGAATAGGTTATTCGATACACGCAGGTTTTGTCTGCGTTGCCGACGGGACAAAATTAGAAGACGAAAAGATATCGAGGGTCTTAAACAACGATCCAGGAATCGGAGTCGTCCGTCATGCGGACGCTGGATACGAAATAGCAATTGAAACTGCCAAGAAACATAATATAGATATGCCGATGGGAGGTTTTTAATGCACCTTAGCCTTAGAGAATACAACTTCGAGGCAAGTACGAAGTATACCCTGCTTTCTTTGATCTTTTTTGGTCTTCTCGTGCTTTTTGCGTTTTCATTTCCGCCAAAGATTTTGCCACTTTACGAGTTAATGCTTTTTGCATGGACGGTCTTTCTCGTGATTCTAACCTTCGATCCGCTCGCATGGATGCCTTTTGCCGTCACGCACACCCAATTTGCAAATGGAATGGCGATGGCCCTTTCAGTAACGGTTGCAAGGTCCATAATCGAGGAGGGTTTTTTCGTTCCGAATGAAATACTTCTTATCCTTTTAGGATTGTGGTGGGCAAGCGTTCTATTTCATTTTATAACGAGCGAATCGTTTATCTTTTCCTATCTTGGCGGAATAGAAAGGCAAATGGGAATGACCTTCAGATTGACAATACCTGTCATCCTCTTTGCCGGATGGCAGGTTTTTGAGACAGTAGGATCACATGCCTTCTTTGCGATCATAATATCGGCCGGGATTGTTGAGATGGTAATCCTTACTCTTCAATTTTTGGATGAAGAGCACAGGATAAAGTACGATTTTTCTTACCTTAAATCCATTGGATTCAGAAGGTACACGGGGACCATCTCAAATCCAATTCCGGTTGCGAACTTTTTACTTACCATCCTTCCCTTAACCTTTGCCTTTTATCTCGATTCCCCTCTCTTCTTATTCTTTGTTATATCATATTTAGCGATAACATGGGGGCTTTTCCTCTCCCACGGCCGGGGATCTTACATAGCCTCCATTATGGTATCGATTCTCGAGGTTATATACGTTGTCTTAACGTCAAAGCCAATTTACATGGTCATAATCGCTTTAGCCGTCATCATTCTTCCTCCTATTTTTTACCTTTTTACTCCTCAGGGAAAGGAAAACTGGAACAGGGTAAAGATAGTCATTGATTTTGTAAAAAGAAAGATAAGGAGGACAACTTCACAATCGGCCGGACAGGAACAACCTGAATCCTCGGCAGTTAACAGGGCCTTTATATGGAATGAATCAAGGCGCGCTTTCAGAAGAAGACCTTGGCTTGGTTATGGCATCGAAAACATAGCGAGGGCCATGAGGAGCAAATTTTCAAGGAAGTCATCTGCGTATTTCATGACACAGGTTGTAGACAGATCGCACAACCATTATCTTGATCTCCTGCTGGAAGGCGGCATAACCCATCTTTTGATATACCTCGCACTTGTTGCCTTTTCAATATATTCCTCGATTGTAACCGGGATGCCATGGATAGGAATAGCGATAGTTGGATACTCTTTAGATCTGATCTTTTCCTTTCCGCTCCAGCCTAACTACCTTATCCTGATGCTTATACTTTCTGTATCGGCCGGCCTTCAATTTTCTGCTTTCCATTATTTATCCTATATATTTTTAGGACTCTTTTTGGTCTATCTTATCAATTTGTACTTTGCCCATGTCAACAACGTCGGAATGAGATATGTTCAGCTTGCCTTTTCTGCCGAGAATTTAGGAGACGCGAAGGTTGCTCTCGACGCAACACTTTCGGCTCTTAAGGTCTCTCCTTACGAACAAAGGTTTTTTACCGTCGCGTCCAACGTACTTGAAGGAATATCCTCGATTGGAAAATTGCAATTCGAGGATTTGCACACCTTTCGTGTATGGTTTGAAGCTTCAAAGGAATTTATCTTAAAACATTCGGAAGCGCCGGATGTGCCATTCGGGACAATGTCGATGGTTTATGCCGTGGTCTTTAGCACGACGAAGGATGCGAATTACGCGAATGAATCGTGGAATCTTGCAAAGATGGCCCTAAAGGTCAATCCTTTTTCTCTGAGCGCGAAAAGGGCCATTGTGACACTTCTTAACACTTTGGGGACGCTTTACAATGAGCGGAAGATGTACGATGTAGCGAAGAAAGATTTTAAGCAGTCGACAGCCATTTTGAGAAGGATAATAGATGACTTTCTAAACTCTCCTTACGCGAATTACGAACTCGAGAACAATTACTGGCAGGCTTATTTTGATATGGCAAAGAAGTCTGAAGATCAGGAAGGATTGAAAAAGTATTTCGAAATATACAAAGAAAGGTTCAGCGGAATATTATTCACGTACGACATCTTTACAAAAATTTCAAAGGTATTTTCAACCCCGGTCGGATGGACCATTATAAACAGAGATGGCACGAAAATCCTCTATCCTGTTAACACCGTAATGGGGCCTCTCGTCAAACGCGTGTGGAAGTTCTCTCACAAAATGACGGACGGAAGGATTGAAGAGTTGTATCTGACCGTTGGGAAGGACGCAAAGGTAACGGAGATGTCTTTAAAACCATTCATCGATGAATTCATGAAGTATTTAGACAAATACGGTAGATTCGCAGATTACTGGAAAGATGAAGGCTTTATCGAGAATTGAGGTAGAATATGTGCGGCATATTTGGGGTCGTTGGGAAAACAGATGCGAATGAACTTTTGGAGATATCGAAAATTTTAAAGCACAGAGGACCAGATGATGAAGGATTCTGCTCCATTCCGGATGTAAAACATTTTTCTGGTCCCGATACCGTCGGTAGCCTTGATTTTCCTCTTATTTCGGGAAATTTCAACGGAGCTTTTGGCTACAGAAGATTGAGTATATTAGATCTTTCTCCGAAAGGCCACCAGCCGATGGAAAGAGATGGATACGTAATCGTCTTTAACGGGGAGATATACAATTTTCTCTCGATAAGAAAAGAGCTCGAGGAATTGGGGTACACCTTTAAGTCATCAGGAGACACTGAGGTACTTTTGACCTCATACATCCATTGGGGAGAAAGATGCGTAGAACATTTCAACGGCATGTGGGCCTTTGCGATATGGGACCCAAAAAGAAAGATCATCTTCGCTTCGAGAGACAGATTTGGAATAAAGCCCTTTATTTACTTTCACGACGGAAAGTATTTCGCCTTTGCCTCCGAAGAAAAAGCACTTTTGAAGTTTTCTAAAGTTCCCAAAAAGGTCAACATGAATGACGCAAGAAGATACCTCGTCTGGGGAATGCAGAATTTCTTCGAAGAATGCATGTTCGAAGGAATGAAAAGGTTACTTCCCTCCCACAACCTTGTCTTTGATGTTGAAAGTGGCCGAATAAAAATTTACAAGTACTGGGACGTAAATCCCAATATTCAAAAAGCTGAGTACGACGAGAAACAGGCGCGAATTTATTTTGAAAGATTTCGCGAGATCTTCACTGATGCCGTAAAATTAAGGCTTATAAGTGATGTTAAGGTTGGCACTGCCTTAAGTGGTGGGATAGACTCGTCTTCCGTCGTATACACGATAAATGAATTGATGAAAGATCAGAAAATTCCTTCCATAGGAGATGTCCAGTACACATTTTCGGCAGTGTACGGGAATTACAAGGCGGACGAATCAAAATGGATAGATATCGTCGCGTCAGAGACTCACGTCAGATCTTTTAAAGTGATGCCTGATCAGGAGGATCTTTCTAAATCGCTTGAAGGAATCGCGTACGTTCACGATGAGCCATTCGATTCAACCTCCACATATGCCCAGTACCGTGTCATGAAATTGGTTAAAGAAAGTGGTGTTACGGTAACTCTTGACGGTCAGGGAGGAGATGAGATAGCGGGAGGATATCCTCTTTACATGCCCATAATGGTAGCCGAAAATTTTCCAAATAGGACCTTCTTTTCAGAGATAAAGAACTTGAAAAAGGCAAACGCTTCCTTTTCACTCTTTTTGAGAACGATTGGCACAAAATACATGAATTCTCTTGCCCAAAAAAGATACTTTGAAGAAATTTCATCTCAGATATTCAAGCACAAAATAAAGTTTATCCCATATGGAGGAAGAGCAAAGTCTGAATTTTCTCACATGAATCTTCGCGCATGGGCAGATATGAGAGAAGAACTCGTAGATCTTCTTAAGACGGCCGACAGAAATTCAATGGCTTTTTCAATAGAATCACGATTTCCATATCTCGATTACAGGCTTGTTGAATTTGCCATGTCCGTACCGTCCGCTTACAAAATCCACGATGGGTGGACCAAGTACCTCTCAAGAAGAAGCTTTGAAGGGCTCATAAATGAAAAGATTCTTTGGAGAAAGGATAAACTCGGCTTTCCAACACCTCAAAAAGAATGGTTTGAAATGGGATTTGAAAAATTCGCAAAAAATTACATAATTCAATCCAGGCTTATAAAAGAAATGAACGTAAAGGTTGAGAAAGTACCGCATAAAATCCTATGGCGCATCGTCAATCTTGCGGCGTGGGAAAAGGCCTTTCAATTTTAAAAAAGCCCCCGAAGGGGCTTTTTCAATAAATCGATATCGCGTATATCTCGTGCATATCTTTGTACTGGTAAGATATGCCTACAACAGTTACATTGCTACCGTTTTGCGGAAGAGTCCCTTTTGAGAAATAGACCGTCGCAGGCCCGGATCCGTCATTTATCTGGAAGATATTCCCTTTTGCATTTGAAACTGTTCCACTTACCTGAACGAGAACTTCTGAATATTTTGAGTAATCTCCGGTCTTTATAACCACAGGAGCGGGAGGAGTTGTGCTACCGATGATTTTAAGGGAGGTTATATCTACCTCCAAAGAATTATCGTAGGATGTAAAGTTACCGGTGAACTGGACTATGTCCCCCGGTTTTATGTTCCCATGCTGACCGTATATTCTTATTCCGTATCCATTCGAGAAAACATAAGCGTTAGATGCGCTTACAACAGCAGAGACTATGCCCGTTGAAGTTATTGTCTGGTTGAAGTAAGATTGAACATTTGAAAGCAGATCCTTCAAAGAAGGTGAATAATTCAAATTCACGCTCTCAAGGATCGGTGTGTAATTTGAAGCCGAATAAAAGCCCGTTGCGGCGAGCACATAATTGGCGTTATCCTTTACGATTATTCCCTGCGCATAGACTTCCGTTCCATCGTTTACCGGTGGTTTCATTCCCAAAGCAGAGAATCTTATCATCTTACCGTCTTTGTCCACAATGTAGATGCCATCTCCTGATACTTTCACAGTTCCCTTTATCATTACTGTAAGGCCGTCGTAATTCGCTATCTTGTCAAAAGAAGGTTCGAATGGAAGAGGAAGAAGATTTTTGGAAATAACCTCTGGAACACTTACTGCTGAAATTTCGAGTTGCCCTCTGTATGTGTCTACGGCGCCAACGACGCGGACGGTGTCTCCGGGTTTGAGGATAAGTTCTGGATTTGCGACACTCCCAAGCCAGAGTTCTAGACCGGCTATCTTTCCATTGTACGTTGAAGAGATAAAGACTGTCGGCCCAAAAACGGCTTCCACAGTTCCAACGGTCTTTACGAGTTTGTTCATGTAGATGTAAGAATTGCCAACGATCTGGCTAAGCAGTGCAATCTCCGATGATGGCAGACGGGCAGCCATTACAGATACACCTTTCCATAGTTCGTTGAACTGATTTGTGGCCTGAGAGATAAGGGATTTATTTGAAAGTATTATTCCAACTTCTCTGTTTTGCATCATCGATGTGTAAGAAACATTTTCAGATCCTATAAAAAGATAACTGTCATCCGATATAATCATCTTTGCGTGCACATAAGGAGATTTAAGAATTCCAACTTTGACACCGGCAACGGCAAGTTGCGCAAGTCTGTAATTGCTCGACATAGATTTTGCACTTGATTCAGGTTCTATGAGTTTTACGTCCACACCTCTTTGCGCGGCATTTTCAAGTGCAGTGAAGACTTTGCCTTCAGGTACTTCTTCTTCTGCTATCAGAAGCGAACTTTTTGCGCTATTTATAAGCCAGACAAGATCGCTTTCGCTGTTGGGACTTAAGACAAGATATTCTCTCGGTGCCGATCCTGCTGGGACGTTATTCCAGTCAGCATTGAAAACCATAAGAAGAGCCTTTACTATCTGTGGATCGTGAGTTTCAACGTTTGCCTCAAAATTCTGGGCTATTCCACTGTATGTGAGATTTGAAGTACCGAAGATAGCGTAAGAGTCATCGATTATCATAACTTTCGCGTGATCGAAGGTGAATCTTGAAGGAGCCCATCGTACATATGCCCCCATCTTCGTAAGGGTGTTGTACGCATAATCAGCCTGAGCCTGCATGTTGTAGGGATGCTGATCGAGAATGATCTGAACGTTGACGCCGCGGTTTACGGCGCTTTCCAAAGCGTTAAAAATGTCATTTGCCGTTATAACGTACATTTCTATCTTTATAGATGTCTTGGCGCTTTTTATGGCATTTAAGAATGGTGTTTCTCCGGTCACCGGCTCGAAAAAGATGCCTGTTGTGGTTGAAGTCGTGCTTATCACAGGTTGTGCAAGGGCGGTAAAGGTCATAAACAACGAGATAATGATTAAAAAGACGTAAAACCTCTTCATACTTCCACCTCCGTTTTAGTTGACGATGGTTGTTATTCCATCGGTATTTTTAAGGTATATTATTTTCTCTGTCATCTGTCTAAAAGCATCGTCATGCGTTACGACTATAAATTGATCCATTTCTCCGATGAGATCCGGCAAGGTTTCGGAGAGTGCATTTTTTCTTTCTGAATCGAGATTTACCGTTGGCTCATCGAAGATGGCAAAGCCGGATCTCGAAAAGAAGGCACTCATGGCCATTCTCATCGCCAAAGCGAGGGCAACCTGTTCTCCGCCCGAAAGCATTCCAAAGGTTCTGTCAGAGGTAAATCTCCCATTTTTGGATATAAGATGCAGATCGTAATTTTCGTCCCAGAGGATCGTGTCAGACCTTTTTGTAAGAAGGTTGTAATTTATCATCGCTCTAACAGATATATTTTCTCTGTAAATAGTCGATACCTGAGATCCCATCTGATCAAGAAGGGATCTTAGATTATTTGCCATTTCCATCTTTATCTTTATTTTTTTGATAGATGCCTTTGTGTCTTCCAATTTCAGGCGTTTTTTCTCAACCTCGAGAGATTCATCTAATTTGTGTTTTAGATCTGATGTGAACTCCCCAAGTTCCATATTTGCCGCATTCGTCTTTGATGAGATAATTTCAATTTCCTTTTGGGCCCTGCTCAATTCTTCACCATTGTAAATGCTTTTAATCTCCAGCAAATTGGAATTGATTTGATCGATATTCTTTTCGATAGATTCTATCTTCGATTTTCTATCCTCTATTTTTGAAATGATCTCGCTGATGAGTGCGGCCTGTTTTTGGTTTTCGACATACAGGTCATGTCCCTTTTTAACATTTTTCAACATTTCTCTATGAGAATCGTACTCTTTTGTAAGATTTTCTATCTCGGATTTTATCTTTTCTTCGTCCGGAAGGGTTTGTAAAAGTCTATCTAATTCCGATCTTAATTCTGAGAGATTTCGATTTTCTTGTTCGATAACTTTTTTCAGGTTTTTGGATAAATTTTCAAGATCGGAAAGCGATTTTTTAATCTTTTCTTGATTTTTCTCTTCCGACTCTACAAGAGATCTTTTTGATGCGATTTCTTCATAGATTTTCCTGAGTTTTGCCTCTATGCCTTCGAGGTAGGCCTTTATGGAATTCATGATCTCCTCGTGGTGCTTTTCGATCTGGCCTATTTGTTCTTCTATACCAGCTTTTTCCGTTTGTAACTTTAAAAGTTCGGATTCTGACTTTTCAATCTGCGGATCGAAAAATCTGTCAGGATCTCCATTTATGTTGAGACATCTCTCTTTAAGATAGGGACATATTCCATTCTTGAGAGTCTCTTTTGCGCTTTGCAAATCCTTTATCTTTGAATTCGTTATGGCTATTCTCTCTTTTAATTCACCCAAGCGATCTTCTAATTCTTTAACGTTTATCGATGGCAGGATGAATCCGGGAAGTTCAGCGTAATTTCGTGTGTTCATTGCCTCTTTGAATTTTTGCCTTTCCATTTCAAGATCTCTTAGCGTTTTTTCTTTCTCTTCTAATTGAACTTTTAATTCATTTACTTTATCTTCAGATAACTTTAACTGATCGAGATAGATCTGGCGATTTCGATCACTTTCTGCCAATCTTTCTTTGCTCAAGGAGATCGAGACGGAAAATTTTTCGATCTCTAACCTTTTGTCGGAGATTTTTTTATTCATCTTCTGAATATCATCGAGGGTGTTTCTCATGCGTGAAATTCTTTCATTTTCTTCCTGTACCTTCAGGTATATCTCTTCGTAAAGTAGGTAATCCTTTCTGTAGGTGTCGAGAATCTGACCGGCGCTTTCAGACTCTGATTTTGACTTACTCAAATTCACAAGTTCATTCTTCAATCCCTCGAGATGACTTTCCAGGATCTTTTTATCTGATATCATAGAGTTTATTTTCTCTCTAAGATTGATCTGGTCCGATATAAAAATTTGAAGTTTTTCACTTTTGCCTATTAATACAGATATTTCTTCTTCCTTAGATTTTATTTTTTCTTCAAGTGATCTTATCTCTTCAGGCAAAGATGCCTTTTGATTTATCTCGAATTCTAAATTGTTGGCTGTATTATTGAGATTATTCAAATTAAGACTAAGTGTATCGAAGTACTTTTTTACATGGGTTGAAGAGATCTTTTTGTATATCTCGGTGTCAAAGAGCGCGTTAAAGAAGTTTTTTCTCTCACTTTCTCTGCCGGAGAATATATCTGTGATCTGATTTTGGTAAGACGTTATGACATTTTTGTATATTTTCTCAGGATCCGTCTCTATCCTGAAGAGTTGTTTCATCTTCTCGATAACCTTTGTGTTTCCATCAATCGTTAATCCGGTATCATCTGAAAGTCTAACCCTTGACTGGGATGAAGAGATCTCCTTTGTAATGATAAAATGCGTTCCATCCGATACGAAATCAACCTCAATGAATGCGGTACTTTTAGGATCTTCATTTGTTATGAACTGGGAAAGTTTTTTCTCATTGGTTATTCCAAAAAAAGCAAGACCTATGGCTTCTAAAATACTTGATTTCCCGGATCCATTCGGACCTATTATCAGATTGAGACCTTCGGAAAAAGAGATGAACGAATCGATATGACTTTTGAAATTTTGAAGTTTTACCGATCTTATTATCATGTTATTCCACCAAATTTTCAAAAAGTTTATCTAATATTTCAAGTGCATCCAGTTCATTTGCGCTTTTGAGCATATCTATTGTTTGTGACACATCCTTAGAGTGAGAGCCAAAGTTTTTGTCCTTCGAGATTATGGAATTTTCTATTTCTTCAATACTCATCGGACTTTCATTGTCTATTTCGCGCTCTTTATCTATCTGTTTTAAATTTACAGTGCAATTGAGGGCACCTCTTTTCTCCATCCAAGATTCGTACTCTGAAAGATTAAGATTCAGCGGAGTTCCAAATGGTATCTCGACATTTATAAGGTACATGGCGCCTTTTTCTATGGAGGATTCGGAAAGGAGATGCAAAAATTGTTCTTCAAAATTTGAATCTTCATTTACCTTCAAATGCTTTTCTATTTTTTTCCTCCTGCGAGATTCGAAAAATTTCACGTCTTCTTTTTCGGTATCGTAAAGAAAAAAGCCTTTTTGTTCCGATTCTCTTATGTCCCAGTATTCAGGAGCGCCGGGAATAAAGACAAAAGATTTTCCTATTTTTTGTATAGATTTTGAATGAAGATGGCCTCCGGCTATGTATGAAAACTTACCATCGATACATTTGAAATCATTCGCGCTTACAAAGCCCGGCATCTTCAGATCACCTATGCCTGTATGGATCAACATGATATTTCTATAATTACCGTCTATGCCGGAAAGCGCTTTTATGTATTCTGGAAAGTTTATCCCTTGGTATCCTACACCGTAAAATCTCGTGTCTTTGATCTCGAGATAGCCCCCCTTTTTTCCGTTCCATGGATCAAAAAAGACCTCTCCATTTTTAACGGAAGGCCTCAAAAGGACGATATAAGATTTATTTTTTAAATATTCGAGCCACGAGACATTTTCGAAATCGAAAATCCTGTCGTGATTTCCCTCTATTGCGATGACCTTTATGCCAGCGTCTTTAAGACTTTTAAAGATCTCTTCAGCCCTTTCGAGCGTGTCCGGAGAAAGATCTTTTTTATCGAAAATGTCTCCAGAGATCATAAAGACGTCTATATTCTGCGATATCGCGAAATCTGCTATGTATTTAAAGGCTCTAAAGAAGTCTTCGTACCTTTCCCTGAAATAGTCAGAGTAAATTGATCCGGAAACCTTTCTACCGAGGTGAAGATCGGAACAGTGCAAAATTCTCAAAATCTCGCCCCCTATTAGCCGAATATTATACAACAAAATTTTTAAAAATGCACAGAAATAAAAAAAGCCCGATTTAATCGGGCTTTTCGATTTTTGGCGTCAGTCAAAATTAAGCAAGTCTAACGTTCGATGCCTGTTTCCCCTTGGATCCTTCTGTGATGTCAAAGACAACACTCTGGTTTTCCTTGAGGTTCTTGTAACCGTCCATCTGAATTGCCGAGTAATGAACGAAAATATCATTCCCGTCTTCCATCGTTATGAAACCGTAGCCTTTCTTGGCATCGAACCACTTAACAGTACCTTTCATTTTGTTACCTCCTTAAAAATTATGGTTCATTCGAACCACACAAGTTTTATTTTACCACTTAATTAAATTAAAATCAATACCAATTTTAGAACAAATTCATTCAATTGTATGTCTAATTGATGTAATTTACCCCCATCCCCTTTCTTTGTTTTACTAATTTTCTCCCTTACAAAGGATCCTCTTAAGGATCCTTTGTTGATTTAGACTAAATATGATTTGATATAATTATTTTAATTTTGCGTGGTGAGAAGATGAATTATAAAAATTCGAAATTGTTGATCGTACTTTTGTTTGGAATTGCCATGGGATTTCTTGAATCTGTAGTTGTGGTCTATTTAAGGCAGATCTATTATTCCCGTGGTTTTAGAACACATCTTGTCATTCCCTCGAATGTGATTCATATAGAGATGTTCAGAGAGATCATGACGATAATAATGATCTGGGCAGTCTCCTCACTTGCTGGAGAGAATAGATCCAGAAAGATTTATTATTTTATCTATCTTTTTGGAATATGGGATATATTTTATTACATTGGCCTTAAATTAATTCTGAACTGGCCTCCTTCTATTTTAACGTGGGACATACTTTTTTTGGTGCCGACAGAATGGTTTGGGCCGGTACTGGCACCCGTTATAGTCTCCTTAACCTTTATTGCTTACGGCCTTATAATGATCTTTAAAAAAGAGAATCTTGATCTTGTCCAGTTATTAACAGGTCTGGGCGGCGGAATCCTGATCTTTACGTCTTTTGTAACTGCCGATGCGAACAAATTGAATTATAACTGGTATATCTTTTCTGTCGGCGAGGGATTGATTTTGATCTCGATGATAGCAAAATTCGTTAAAAAAATTAGCAATTCTAAGAAAAAAGATGAGAATTGCGACTAATTAGCAACAATAACCAAAAAACGCAAATAAATGGCCGAAATATTTTTTATTCGGCTTTTTTTATTTTTTGTAATTGTGGTATATTAGAAATGTAAATGTTTTCATTATCGTATTTTAAGGGGAAATTATGGTAAGTATTAAGGATGTTGCAAAGACAGCAGGGGTTTCGATAGCAACCGTTTCAAGAGTTTTTAACTCTCCTCAGCTTGTCAGTCCCCGGACAAGGGCAAAGGTTTATTTAGTTGCCCAAAAATTGAATTACATTCCAAATTATTCTGCAAAAACTTTAAGGAAGTCAATAGTCGGATCCATAATAGTCCTTATTCCAGATGTCTCAAACCTCTTTTTCATAGACGTGGTGCACGGAGTCCAGGATTACGCTGAATCGAGAAATTACAACGTCCTTATGGGTAGATTTAACATTTCCATCTTCAACGTCGAAAAGTATTTCCATCTTGTCAAATCTAAAGCGGCAGATGGAATAGTACTCGCAACAGGTCACGACAGAGTTTATCCGAGGATATCGGACGCACAGGATGTAAATATCGTAACAATAGAAGAGCCATATATGAATAATCCGTATGTTTACATAGATAACTTTAAGGCGGTAAAACAGGTTATAGATTATCTTCTGTCAAAGGGGTACAAAAGATTTGGATTTATAGGATTCAAAAGTGAAAGATCGCGATTCAATGCCTTTAAAAGGATCATAGAAGAAAACGGGATAGAGTACGATGAAAGCCTTGTAAGACTTGGAGAAGAAACTGCCGAAGACATGCCAGAGAGTGCGAGAATATACGTAAAAAATATTGTTGAGATGAAAAAGATTCCTGATGTGGTAGTCTGCGCATCAGATGTTTTGGCTGCAGGAGCGATAAAATGGCTTATAAAATCTGGACTGAGGGTGCCGAAAGATGTCGCGGTAACGGGATTCGACGGAGTTGATATAGCCAATCTTGTAACCCCGAGCATAACGACGGTAGACCAGCCGCGCCACAGAATGGGGATGGAGGCCGCCAGAATTTTGATAAACAAAATAGAGGGAAAGGATTTCGAGGAAAGGGTAATTTTGCCTACAAGACTGATAATCGGGGAATCAGCGTAAGTTCAAAAATAGATAAAAATAGAAAAACAGATAAAAAATAAATATACGCCATATGGCGAATTTAAAGGATAAAGGAGGGATTTTTGTGAAACGTAGTATTTTTTTAGCAATCACGCTGATGATTGCCCTTGTGATTTCTTCCTTTGCAACCGTTACCATAGTCATGACGGCAGGAGCGGTAGGGGCGGAACTTCAGGTCCTTCAGACACAGATAAAAGAGTTCATGCAACAAAATCCTGATATCAAGGTCGTCTTGATGCCGATGCCAAACTCAACAACGGATAGGTACAACTTGGACGTAACTTACCTGAGTGCTCAGATGCCGGTACCTGATGTTCTATTCCTTGATACGATAGATCCACCTGCTTTTGCTGATTTCCTTGTAAATCTTAAACCTTATTTCACCGATCAGGAACTTTCACAATTCTTCCAGGGAGCCATAGACAACGATACCTACAACGGAAGACTTGTCGCGATACCATGGTTTGTCGATGCCGGCATACTCTACTACAGAGCCGACCTGCTTCAGAAATACGGATTCCAGCCGCCAAAAACATGGGATCAACTCATTGAGGAGGCCCAGTACATATCTCAAAGAGAAAATATCCAGGGCTTTGTCTGGCAGGGTGCCGCCTATGAAGGTTTAACATGCGATTTCATGGAGTTCGTCCACTCTTACGGTGGCAATATTCTTGATGAAAATGGTAAGGTTGTATCCGACAGTCCGCAGGTGAAAACTGCGCTTCAGACGATGTACGATATGATCTACAAGTACAAGATATCTCCAGTTGGAGTTACAACCTATCAGGAAGAGGATGCGCGCCATATCTTCCAGAATGGCGATGCCGTCTTCATGAGAAACTGGCCGTATTGCTGGCCATTGCTCCAGGCCACCGATTCTGCAGTAAGAGGTAAGGTCGGAGTTGAAGTCCTTCCAGAAGGTACGGGATTCCCAGGAGTTCACCATTCTGCCACTCTCGGTGGATGGGAACTTGCCATAAACAAATATAGCGAGCATATTCCCGAGGCCGTGAAATTGATAAAGTTCCTTACATCTCCTCAGCAGGAAGCCTATAAGGCTATAAATGCAGGTCAGGCTCCTTCTGTACTCTCCGTTTACAACGATCCTGCAGTTATAAAAGCAGTGCCATTGTTCAAATCTCTGTACAATGTCTTTATGAATGCAGAACCGAGGCCGAAATCTCCAATATACGCTCAAATTTCCCAGATCATCTACGATAACGTTAACGCGGCACTGACAAAACAGGAGACAGTCGATCAGGCTATATCCCGGATGACATCCCAATTGAAACAATTACTCGGTCAATAAAAGTTTACCGTGCGGTTTCCCCGCACGGTTTTTATGAAAGGAGAGTTCAATGCTGAAAACAAAGAATGATCCTCTTCACAAAAGCGATCCGGCTTACGCTTTAATTTTTATAATACCTTCCATTGTCGTCATAGCCTTTGTGGCCTTCTGGCCACTGGCGCAGACCTTTTACAACAGTTTATACAAGTCTGCCTTGATGTTTCCTCAGAACAAAGTTTTCGTAGGACTTTCCAATTACGGCGCATTGTGGCAGGATCCAAGGTTTGTAAATGATTTATGGAACACGATAAGATTCACCGCGTGGTCTGTCGGGATAGAAACGGTTCTTGGTATACTTGTAGCATTGATGCTCAACAAAAAATTCAAATTAAGAGGCCTTGTCAGGGCAGCCGTACTTGTTCCATGGGCAATTCCAACAGTTGTGTCTTCGGAGATGTGGAGATGGATGTATAACGATAATTATGGGGTTATAAATTCCATACTTATGTCTCTACACATAGTCAAACAACCTGTAGTCTTTTTAGCCTTTCCATCAACGGCTATGCCGGCTATAATAAGCGTTGACGTATGGAAGACCACTCCATTTATGGTTTTACTTATTCTTGCGGGTTTGCAGTTAATACCAGAAGAACTTTACGAAGCGGCTAGAATAGACGGAGCAAATGCATGGCAAAGGTTCTGGTCTGTAACATTTCCAATGATAAGGCCAACTATAGGGATCGCTTTGATCTTTAGAAGTCTCGATGCGATGCGTGTTTTCGATATTGTCTTCATAATGACAAAGGGCGCGGCAAATACAGAAACATTGTCCGTTTACAACCAGTGGACGCTCTTTACAAGAGGTTTTATCCAGCCTTACTTCGGTTATGGAAGTGCCATGTCGGTCATGATATTTTTGATCATAGGCGTCCTTGCGATCTTCTACGTTAAAATGATGAAAATACGTCTCGATTGAAGGTGTCGATCATGAAGCATAAGAATTTTAGAAAGGTGATTTTTTACATAGGTGTTATAATCGTGCTCGTGTATTTTCTCTTTCCTTTTTACTGGGCCATTGTTTCTTCGATAAGGCCACCAGAAGAACTTTTTTCCTCTCATCCATCTTTGATACCATTTCATTTCGATTTCGAAAGTTATGTTCAGGTCTTTACCGAAAGGCCATTTGCTTTGAATATATTGAACAGCACAATTGTTGCAGGTTCTGCAACTTTGCTCTGTCTTGTGGTAGGATCGATAGCGGCGTACGCAATAGCAAGGTTGAAATTTGCCGGAAAAGTTGGAGTCATGATCTTGATACTCATGGTAAGTATGTTCCCGCAGGTATCTATTCTTGGAGCACTCTTTCAGATTTTGAGATCATTTAAACTCATAAATACCTATCCGGGTCTTATAATACCTTACATAGCCCTTACCTTGCCTTTGACGGTTTGGACATTACAGAATTTCTTTAGAGATATGCCACACGAACTTGAAGAGGCCGCATATATGGATGGTAGCGGGAAGTTTGGCACCTTCTGGAGAGTTATCCTTCCACTCGCCGTACCTGGGCTTGTAGCGACTGGACTTTTGACCTTCATATTTTCATGGAATGAATTTCTCTTTGCTCTGACCTTTGAACAGATTCCCAGTATGTACACGGTTCCCGTTGCGATATCGATGTTCACGGGTTATTATGTCGTTCCGTGGGGACAGATAATGGCGGCATCGGTAATAGTTACAGCACCTCTTGTTATTCTTGTTCTGATCTTCCAAAATAGAATAATAGCGGGGATGACGGCCGGGGCAGTAAAGGGTTAACAGATCGCTGTAAGGCGATCTGATTTTTATGAACTCTTCTCTAACTTTATTCTGTAAACATAGTAAAATGCCGCTAATCTTGCCAAAAATGTTATAAAAAAGATTATCCTGTAATCGTTGAATGTCAACCCCAAGAATTTGAAATTCACCTCTGCAAAGATTATTACGAAAAGACCGGAGATTATATTCCCCACAAAAGAGGAGAGATTTACCAAACTTGAATAAACTGAGAGTGCCTCTGTTTTTCCGGATGTGGGTGCAACATTTAACAATGTGTTAAATGACATCAAACCGAGGCCGGCATTTGCAACTATTCCTATGATGACCTGAAACGGCAACATGTAAAGCAATGAAGGAAGTGCTAAAGACCATCCTAACATCAAAAAGGACCTTAAAAAGGCGACTATTTTCAACATTTTGAAAGATCCGTATTTGTCTCCAAGACGGCCCCACACAGGTTGGGCAAAAGCCGCGGCGAGACTTGATACTATCGTGATTAATCCAAGTATTGCGTAACTGTAGTGAAAATCGTCTATCATCATGACGGTCGGATATGGTCCGGCAATCGTTCCTGTAAATGTCAAAAGAATGTAGGCTACAAGGAATTTCCTGTAATCTCCTTTCATTTTAAGCACTTCAATCAAGACATGAGGATTAAGCATATTGCCGGACGGAGAAGGATCCTCATCCTGGATTTTTAGAGCGTACACATCGAATGCTCCAAAGATGGAACCTATGGCAAACATTGTGAAAAATGCCCAAAATCCTCCTCCAAGGGCGTCAAGAATGTAACCTGCTATTAAAGTAGCAGGCACAGAGATGAGGCCCGTTATGAGGTTTCTAAGTCCAAAGTACCTTCCGCGAACTCGCTGGTCTACGAGTTCGGTCATCCACGACTGCCATGCCGGGCCTGCCGAAGATGTGACTATCTGAAAGAAGAAAAATATGAATAGGGCAATCCATACCCTTACGCCGCTATTTATAAGATCGGCAAGAATGAGTGTAAGGAATACAGGCCTTGCAAGTAAGGCCATGATTAATATGAATTTCTTTTTGCTTTTGAAAGTTCTTGCTATTATTAAGGAGAAAGGTTGTAAAACACTTGCAAGAGGAATAAGGGCTCCGTATATTGACATTATGAAAGGCGTTGCACCGAGCCAGAGAAAAAATCCCACAAGGTAAGAATTTCCCCCAAAACCTCCGGTAAATGATCCCCAGACTGTGGCTAAACTGCCTTCAATTATTGAAATCTTTCTCGCATGTGCCTTTTGATCTTCAGTAAGCATCTAAAAAGAAGTCCTCCTTGTTTTTTTATTATATCCCAAATCGTTCTGATTCTAAAATCGCATCAGTTAAAGCTATCTACTATTTCTTCATATAAAATCAATTTTGTATTTCTTAATGTTAACTTTGTAATATTAAGTATAAATACTTGACATGAATTTCGATTTGATTTATAATTTATAGCGCTTCTTCACATATCATTTAAAAAAATCGAAAGGGGGTTTTAAGGTGAGGAAGATTTTGTTGGTAATTTTGATGGGGATAGTGGTAGCGGGGCTAATTTTTGCCGGTGGAACGGCTAATTACGCCATGCTGTCGGACGTAACAAGTCTCAATATCTGGTCAATGTTAGGACCAAACGCAACTGCTTGGAACTTTTATCCAACAATGGGTAAATACGGAGGTTTATACGGCATGTCGGATCTAACCTATCAAGTCGTGCCAGGATTGGCTGATGGTTTCTGGTCGCCGCTTGAGAAAGTAACCGAGGATGGAACAACTATGTACGTTACAACCGTGAAACTTCTAAAAGGTGTAACATGGTCGGATGGAACACCTTTCACCGCTGATGATGTGGTTTTCTCCTATGAGGTGCCATTTAAATTGCAAATGCCTGGAAACTGGATGTCAAACATTCCTCCTGATCTTTTCGTCAAAGTCGTTAAGGTCGATGACTACACGGTTAAGTTCTACATAACACACCCGAGCGGTAATTTCATCTATTCCGTTCTCATGAGCGCAATCGTTCAGAAGAAATTCTGGGATCCGGTTTATCAGGAAGCACTCAAGCAGAAAGATCCCGCCCAATACATGATGTCTTATGATAAGAACCTTTTAAATGAACCCTCAATAGGTGCGTTCACGGTCTCCCAATGGCAAAAGGGTGCATATCTTCTTGATAAAGCCATTCCAAATTACACCTTCAAAGGCCAGCAGGAGATAGAATACGCTAATGGCGCTGTCAGATATGTAATTCCGTCTTTGAATTTAGACAACACATACTATGGAACCGCGGAAGGTACAGTCAATAATACCTTTGTCACAGGGCCATACGTCGATTCCATAATTTACAGGATATACCAAAATCAGACGGCAGCCGTCTCTGCTTTGATGAAAGGAGAGGTCGATTACATACTCAATCCTAACGGACTTCAAAAGGGATTTGTCCAGCAACTCCAGAGCAATCCAAATATAAAAATCGTCAGCAACCCATCTTTAGGTTTCCAGTACATAGCCTTCAACATGAGAAGATATCCTATGAGCAATAAAGCATTTAGAGTCGCCATCGCATACTTAATAGATAGAGATCTACTTGCAAACAAAATTCTTGGTGGAAATACGAATCCACTTTCCTCTCTTGTTCCTCCAGGCAACAAATTCTGGTACGATCCGAATATAAAGGCATATGGAGAGGGAATGACAACAATAGAGAGATATCAGGCCGCGATAAAAACACTCAAGGATGCCGGATTCTCCTGGCTTATTGAGCCGAAGATAGAGAATGGTCAACTTGTCCAGCGTGGTCAGGGATTAATTGGACCGGATGGAAAATTAATAAAGCAGATAACAATGATGGCTCCATCGGCCGGATATGATCCGATAAGATCTACCGCGGCTTTGTGGGTAGAAAAATGGGCCAACGATATAGGCATACCGCTCTATGCGGATCTGACAAGTTTCAACAACATAGTCGATGCCGTCTTCAATCAAAATTTCAACTTTGATATGTACATTTTAGGTTGGGGTATAACCATATATCCCGATTACATCTACGAATTCTTCTCTTCGTCCCAGAATGTACCGGGTGGGTTTAACTCGCCAGGATACAGCAATCCAGAGTTTGAAAAAGTTGCAAAGGCATTTCTTGATTCTACAGATATGAATGTTGCCCGTGAATACGCATTTAAAGCCGAAGAGTATCTCAATGCGGATGTCCCATACATCGTTCTCTTTGCCCCAAATGTCATAGAAGGGTATAGGGCCGATAAAATTTCCTTTGCATACACTCAATGCCTCGATGGAATTCAATCCGGCTATTCTGGCTACGGCGAACCTACCTACGTTAAGGTTATCCAATAACGACTGATACAAGGCCGGGTCTATCGGCCCGCATTTTTTACGGGAAGGTGAGATGATGCTGAAGTACATAGGAAACAGGATCTTGCAGATAGCCATTTTGCTTGTGATTTACGTGGCTATTGTTTTTTTCTTACTTCACGCAATGCCTGGCGGGATAAAGACTTTGCTTATTTCGAATCCAAAGCTCACGCCTCAGGCACAAGAGGCCATTATAAGGGCTTTCGGTCTTAACCAACCTCTCTGGCTTCAGTTTGTCGATTACATGAAAAACGTATTCACTTTAAACCTGGGGATCTCTTTTTCTTATTATCCGACCCCAGTGTGGAATATTATCGCAGAGAGGTTACCAAGGACCGTTTTGCTCTTTACGGTGGCTACATTGATAGCCTTTTTCGTGGGTTTTGCCTCGGGAAAATCTCTTGCGTGGAACCGTGGAAAGACGACGGAATACGTTTCAACCATTGTCGGTATAATAACTTACACGATCTTCACCCCTCTTTTGATATTCGTCATGATCTGGTTTTTTGGATCTTTCCTCGGTATCTTTCCTCTCAATCAGTTTCTCAATCCCGATCTCTGGATCCACACGCGTCTGAATGCGCAGGTAATTTTCCTTTACATACTTTTGACAATGCTTATAATAGGCATGGTGATGCTTGTTTCGTATCTTGTGGCTTTAAGATTTTCCCACAGAGTTAGAACGCGCAGGCTGATCTTTTATCTCTCGACTATCATAACCGTTGTATTTTCTGTATTTTTCTGGTGGGTAA
This sequence comes from Mesoaciditoga sp., assembly GCA_002878315.1. Classification (GTDB taxonomy): domain Bacteria; phylum Thermotogota; class Thermotogae; order Mesoaciditogales; family Mesoaciditogaceae; genus Athalassotoga. Next base: position 65,337 of record PNIW01000014.1, read on the forward strand.
GTCCTGTTGGGATATATGCGGCTGACATTCTCTGGCATATGGTTCTTCCCGTCATGACCGTAACGATAATCTCTTACGCTGGAAATATGCTTGTCATGAGAGACTCAATGCTTGAAACTATAAAGGAAGATTTTATAACAACTGCGCGTGCGAAGGGATTACCGGATAAGGTTGTGCGAGACAAGCATGCGGCAAGAACCGCAATGCTTCCCGTTGTGACAAACTTTGTTCTATCGCTTGGATTCGTGGTAAGCGGTGGTGTAATAACTGAAAGTCTATTTTCATGGCCGGGCATGGGCATGACCCTGCTCGATTCAACACTCGCAAAGGATTATCCTCTGGCGGCAGGAGCGCTTATCTTTACAGGAATATTCGTCCTCTTTGCACATTTGGCGATAGACATAATATACGCATTTCTTGATCCACGAATAAGGTATTGAGGTGATAAAGATGACAAATAACCCAAATACAACGGTTGAAATGGCTGATGCAAAACTGGAATCTCCAGCTTTGATAAGAATGAAACTGATGTGGAGGTCTTTCAAGGAAAACTGGAAGATCTTTTCACAGTCCAAAATAGGGATGATAGGGCTTTACATAGTTATAATCTTTGCCGTGGCTGGATTTATAGTCTATCCGATACTCGCGGCTACGGTATGGAAAACGACAAGCCTTAACGCGATGGCCTCTTACAATCCGGTGACAGGTTACGATTTTGTGCAGAACAACCCCGCTCCTCCGTCATGGGCGCATCTGCTCGGTACAGATCCGCTCGGAAGGGATATACTTGCCCAGTTGCTTTATTCGACGCCAAGAGAGTTTATGCTTGGCATAGTTGCCGCTTTGATAACGGTTATAATAGGTACTTTAATAGGGACTGTCGCGGCATACTTTGGTGGCGCTCTCGATACATTCTTTATGAGAGTTGCGGACATTGTCCTTTTGTTTCCTTTCATACCATTTTTGATAGTCATAAGCGGGATGATGCAGGTGGATTTGCTTACGCTTGCACTGATAATAGGATTGCTTTCAGGATTTGGGGGCATAACAATAGTCTTAAGATCTCAGGCACTAATCGTAAAATCAAGGCCATTCATAGAGTCTGCCAAGATATCTGGTGCAAGCGATTCTTACATAATAGTCAATCACATAATTCCAAATGTCATGCCTCTTTCTTTCCTTTACATGATGTTTAACGTCACCGGTGCAATCTTTTCCGAGGCCGTTCTTTCTTTCTTCGGTCTTTTGAACATAAAGATGTCGTGGGGGCTTATGATATACACGGCAGACACGGCCGGTTATATAATAGGCAGTAATATATGGAATTACTGGTGGCTATGGCTTCCGGCAGGAGCTTCTATAACCTTGCTGTGCGGTGCATTTTATTTCATAGGCCGCGGACTTGACGAAGTTGTCAATCCAAGGCTCAGAAAGAGGTGAGATAATGAAGGCCGTACTCGAGATTAAAAATTTGAAGATGTATTACGATACACAGGCCGGACAGGTCAAAGCCGCCGATGATATATCATTTTCTCTGTACGAAGGTGAGTCGATGGGCCTTGTGGGCGAGTCTGGATGCGGAAAGACTTCCGTTTCCATGTCGATAATGCGCCTGCTTCCTGAAAATGCAAGGATAATTTCTGGCAATATCTTTTTTGGAGGAAAGGACATAGTCAAGCTTTCAAATGAAGAGATGAATAAAATAAGGTGGGCGGGAATTTCTATGATCTTTCAGGCCGCGATGAATTCGCTTAATCCGGTATACAGAGTTGGAGATCAGATAATAGAGGCGATAACAACTCATGAACCTGACGTCACATTCGAAGAGGCCCGTCAAAGAGTTGCCAGCCTTTACAAACTTGTAGGCCTTGATCCTGAAAGAATGGATAATTACCCCCATGAATACTCCGGCGGAATGAAACAAAGGGCTGTGATAGCGATGAGTTTGGCCTGCAATCCAAAATTGATAATTGCCGATGAACCAACAACGGCTCTTGATGTCATAGTGCAGGACACGATCTTAAGAGAACTTGAAAAGATTCAGAAAAAATTGAATATGTCCATGATATACATCTCTCACGATATCGCCGTGATCGCAGAGGTCGCTTCAAAGATAGCGATAATGTATGCCGGTAAGATAGTTGAGATGTCAGATTCTGTGACGATCTTCAAAAGACCGGCCCATCCTTACACCGTAGGATTAATGTCCTCTTTCCCTTCAATAAGGGGGGCAAAGAAAGAACTCGTCACTATTCCTGGAGAGCCGCCTAATTTACTCAACGCTCCAGATCATTGCAGATTTGCCCCAAGGTGTCCTTTTGCGACCGATGAGTGCTGGAAGAAGGAACCATCATACGAAGAGATAGAGGATAACCACTTTGTCGCATGCTTCCATCCACAGAATCTTAAAAAGCAGGTGAGAGCCAATGCCGGATGAAATCGTTTTGAAGGTTGAAAATCTTAGCAAATTTTTTCCGATGAAAAAGAGCGTTTTTTCACGTGCAAAACATTTTCTCCATGCTGTCGATAACCTAAACTTTCAAATAGAAAAGGGCAAGGTGCTTTCTCTCGTCGGCGAATCGGGATGCGGAAAGACGACGACAGGTAAAACCATATTAAAACTTTATGAGCCTACGGGAGGAAAGATAACCTTTTTAGGAAAAGACGTTACGCATCTTCATGAAACCGAGGACAAAAAGTGGTTTCACAGCAAAACCCAGATGATCTTTCAGGATCCATTTGAGTCTTTAAATCCGCGAAAGACAATATTCGACATAGTTGCTGAACCAATGAATATTCAGAATTTCGGGACGCTCAGAAAGCGTGAATTGATGGTTATGGACATACTAAAAAGGGTTGGGATCTCTCCGCCTGACGCGTTTCTGTGGAGGTATCCTCACGAATTAAGCGGTGGTCAGAGACAGAGAGTTGCAATAGCAAGGGCACTTGTTATGAAGCCCGAATTCGTCGTTGCCGATGAGCCTACATCGATGCTTGACGTATCGATAAGAACGCAGGTCATGAAGTTGATGATGGAACTCATCAAGGAGATGAACATGAGTTTTCTGTATATAACACACGATCTCGCAGTTGCAAGATATATGGCCGATGAGATAAGCGTCATGTACCTGGGAAGAATGGTCGAATATGCAAATTCTGAAGAGTTGATAAATAATCCGCTTCATCCTTACACAAAAGCCTTGATATCTGCCGTTCCAGTGCCAGACCCAGAATTCAAAAGGAAATCTGTCGAGATAAAGGGAGGAATAGGAAAGCCCATAGATCCTCTTCCAAGGTGCAGATTTTACGATAGATGTCCATTTGCGATGGAGATATGCAACCAAAAAGAGCCAGAACTACTCGATGTCGGCCAAAATCATAAAGTCGCCTGCTTTCTTTATAAAAAAGATGGTGGTACCATTGCTTGACTGGAAAAGATTTTTACCATTTTTCCTTTTGTTAGCCGTGCTATTTTTAAACCTCGCGATCTCCATCGCGAGGTTTAACTCTTACACAACATTCATGGGAGATTTCAAAGCCAATCTTTATTCTATAGCGATGACAAAGTCCGCCTCGGAAACAAAGATAACCTTTGAAATACTCGGACAATCTGGACCTGTGGCAAAAAATGCTTATTTTTCTGAAGCATCGTGCGTTTTAACCTCTAAAGGTAAACCGCTCGGTGTCTTTCAATTCCCCTCCGATGGAATATTAGGAACATTTAACGGTAAAACTCTTGTTGCAACGGCAACTTTCAATTTTCCGATCGATCTGTCCCCGGATGGAACTATAAATTACACTTTGTACCTTGTAACACATTTTTTGACCGGGAATCACAACACAAGAGGAACACTTGTTTTTGAAGGTGTCGTCAGGGAGATGAAAAAATGAAGATGAGATTTGTCGTCTGGAGTTTGATGGATGCTTTGGCATTTTTGATGGCCCAGATGTCTTTGCTTTTTTTGCCTTTTTCTGAGTTTCCCGGCTGGTTAATTTATGTCCTTATGCTCATTTTAGGAATTCTCATAGTTTTAACGGTTAGAGACATAAAGATCGGGATATTCGTAACGCTTTCAGGCACTTTGATAGCGATGATACTTTATTTCTGGATCAGTTTCTTTATCTTGCAGATCTTTGGATCTTTCAACGAGGTTATAGCCTCAAATCTAAGTTTGAGCACGGGAGTCATCAATACTATCTTCCTTTACATGTTCTGCCTTTTTGGAAATATCCTTGCGATGATCTTTCTGGGCTTTATGTCTTAAAGATTAAGGGCGACATTGTCGCCCTTAATCTTTCCTCATTGAATCTATTAGACTTGATAACTTTTTAAGATCGACATTTCTTTTGTAAAGGGGAGTTTTATCCTCTGCGTAGGCCATGTTATTCTCTTCGAAGGTTTTTCTTTCTTCGACGTAAAAGATGCCGAGCGGCAGTTTATCCTCTTCAAGAGCACGCTTGAACGCCTCAACTTTATCGTGCGGATCGTAGGAATCCTCAAGATAATAGGTATTATCTTTAAACCATTGGTAGGTATTTAATTTGTTGAAGGTAACACATGGCTGAAAGAGATCAACGAGGGAGAAACCTTTGTGCTGGATCGCAGCCTTCAAGATCTTTACAGTACCGGGTATATCTGTTATAGAGGCCCTTGCCACAAATGACGCGCCGTTTGCTATTCCGACTGCGATGGGATTAAAAGGTTTAAGTATTACGCCATCGACCTGAACGGGAGTTTTAAAACCTTCACGGCTCGTCGGAGAAGCCTGACCCTTTGTAAGACCGTACACCATGTTATCGTGGACTATGACCGTTATGTCCGGATTTCTTCTCATTGCGTGAAGAAAATGGTTTCCTCCTTCTCCGTATATATCACCATCGCCACTTTCAGCGATGACGACGAGATCGGGATTCGTTATTTTAATGGCCGTTGCAGGTGGAATCGCCCTTCCATGAAGGCCGTTGAAGAAGTTAGATCTCATGTAGTGTGGGAGTTTTGCGGCCTGGCCTATTCCAGAGACTATGACTAATTTTTCAGGCGGGATTTCAAGTTCCGCCATCGTCTGTTTGACGGCATTCAATATCCCATAGTCTCCGCATCCCGGGCACCACGCAATGTCAATAGGCCCCATATCGAATACTTTTTTATCCATAAAGATCACCTGCCTTCTTTTAATCTCAAGACGAGTTCTTCGACGGAAAACGGCATTCCGTTGTATTTGAGGATTGTGACATCAAAATTCATTCCAGTTTCCAGTTTTAAAATTTGTCCGAACTGCGATGTGGCGTTATTTTCAACGATTATCTTTTTCTTTGCAGATTGAAGATATTCCTTCGCGTCTGGATGGACGGGATAGACCTGTTTAAAATGGAGGAAAGCCATCTTCTTGTCCCCGATATTTTCTATTGCTTCTCTTATCATCGGATAGGTAGAGCCCCATCCAACAACAAGGGTTTCGTAATTTTTCGGACCGATAAGTTCTGGAGGAATTACCTCTGCCCTTATCGCATCGAACTTTTTGAGTCTTTTTTCAACCATCTTCACCCTTATGTCGAGATCTTCCGTTATATGTCCACTCTCATCGTGCTCATCGCTGTCCACATCAACAAGTCCCGCTCCTCCGGGAATTCCGCGCGGGGATATGCCATTTTCGACGAGTTGATACCTTTTGTAATCCTTTGATGTCTCAACTATGAACTTTTGAGGCTGCGCTTTTGGAATTTCGAGATTGGAGATGTTATAGTATGAATCGACAAGGTACTGATCGCTTAAAATTATGACCGGCACCTGAAATTTATCGGCAAAGTAGAATGCCTTCTGTGTCAGATAAAAAGCGTCCTCAAGTGTTCCGGGCGCAAGAAGAATTTTGGGAAATTCTCCATGTCCGGAATAAAGCGCGAAAAGTAGATCTCCTTGTTCCGTTCTCGTCGGAAGGCCTGTTGCCGGAGCAGGCCTCTGTCCCAAATTGACGACGAGAGGACTTTCTATCATTCCGGCAAGGCTCATTCCCTCGACCATGAGTGCGAATCCTCCACCGGCCGTCGTTACCATGGCTCTGGATCCGGCATACCATGCACCAATGGCCATGTTAACGGCGCTTATCTCATCTTCTGCTTGTTCGGCGACGATTCCAAATTCCTTCGCATGTTCGGCAAGAAAGGTTAAAATCCCGGTTGATGGCGTCATCGGATAAGAAGATATGAAGTTACATCCGCCTGCTATCGCCCCAAGGCCTATTGCGCTTGCACCATCGAGCAATAGATCATCCTTGATATCTGGATCTTTCTTTATTTCTACCTTTATCTTGCCTTGCTTTACAAGTCCTTCTCCTATCTCAAAACCTCTCTTTGCCGCTTCCACATTTTTATTCACTATATCCTTGCCCTTTCTTTCAAAAAACTCTTCAAGGTATTTCTCAAGAGTTTTGAAATCGACGCCAATTACGGCAGAAAGAGTGCCAACACCTACAGTATTTGAGAATATCTTATCTCCTATTTCCGTTGCGATCTTTGTGAATGGCACTTCTATGAATTTGTAACCATCATCTACATTAGATGCCTCACCGAGTATTATCGTGTGATCATCGACCCTGTTTTTTAGATGCTGAATTGCACCTTTTTTGAGAGTTACGAGTATATCTATTCTATTAACAAAGGCCTTTACATTTTTTGAAGAGACCCTTATCTCTGTCGAATTGAATCCACCCCTAACTCTTGACATGTACTCCTTTGTGGCATAAACGTTGAATCCATCGAATTTTAAAACTCTTGTCAAAAATTTCTCGACAGTCTGTATTCCCTGGCCCGCTTCTCCGCATAATACAATAGACAGATCGTCTTTGAACATTCAATTACCTCCTTTCGTAATCTAACTTCCCAAGAAATTTCTCACGACTCTTTCGTCTCTCAGAACATCTTCTGGTAGACCATGAGAAAGTATTTTACCTTTATGTATAACGTAGAGTTCATCAACGATTTCAACTATTCTTTCTACCGAGTGATCGGTTATTATTATTCCAAGCCCATTTTCTTTCAATTCACGTATGATCTTTTGTATCTCCTTGACTGTCATAGGATCGATACCGCCGAAAGGCTCATCGAGAAGTAAGAAGGCGGGAGATAAAGTCATCATTCTTGCTATCTCAAGCCTTCTCTTTTCTCCTCCAGAAAGAGAATCTGCTCTTTGCCTTGACATAGAAATAAGTCCAAAACGTGTCAGGAGATATTTTGTCCTTACATCTATTTCCTTTTTCGAATGATTGAAATTTTCAAGGACAAGTCTTAAGTTATCTTCGACAGAAAGACCAGCAAAGATCGATGGCTCCTGGGCAAGATAGGTTATGCCATTTCTTGCCCTCAAATAAACTGGCATATTCGTTATTTCGACCGCATCTTTGAATATGTGGCCCGAATCAGGTATTGTAAGACCGAGTATCATGTTGAAAACCGTCGTCTTTCCCGCTCCGTTGGGTCCGAGAATCCCCACAACCTGGCCGCTGTCTATCGAAAGAGAGACATCGTCAACGGCTAATTTCTTACCGAATTTCTTTCTTAATTTATAGCACAAAAGTTTACTCATTTTTTCACCTCTTAAAACGAAGGACCTAAAGTCAGGATGATATTTTTTATCTTGCTTACCGGTGTGTTGGGTGGCGGAGACTGACTTACAATTATACCATTTCCGCTGAATGATATTTTTGATGCCGGAATGGAAAGTTCGCGAAGCAAGTAAAGGCTTTCGTTAAGTGTAAGACCTTTCAAATTAGGCATTGAAAAAGAAGAAAAAAGATGGTTCTGATCGTTTTCAAGATATCCCATCTTTATTATGTATTCACCTATTTCGTGAAAGACAGGAGCCGCAACGTCTTCTCCATAGTAGAGACCCTTTGAAGGTTGATCAACCATGACAAGAATAGAATACTGCGGATCGTCTGCCGGAAAGAAGCCGTAAAAAATGGAAAAATATGGTCCCTTCGTTGAGACCTTCCCATTGACGGATTTTTCGGCAGTTCCTGTCTTACCGCCGACAAGTACGCCGGGAAGTTGGGCGGGAATACCGGTTCCCTTCTGTACAACGTCTACCATGAAACTCCTGACTATTTGGGTAACCTCTGAATTGAAAATTTGAGTCGCCTGAGGCGTGTATATCTCGACAATGCTACCGGAAGGTGTAACTATCTCTCTCATTACGTGAGGCTTTATGAGATATCCGCCATTCGCAACAGCGTTAAGGGCCATCACAAGTTGAACGCCTGTAACTGCTATACTTTGGCCTATCGCCATTTCTTGACCGCCGATTCCATACCATTGAGATGGAGGGGTTAAAAATCCATCTACCTCTCCGGGGAGATCTATTCCTGTTTTGTGTCCAAAGCCAAATCTTAGGAACCAGTTATAGTAATTGGTATCACCAACGGTTTTTATGAAATCCGTTGCTATCTTCATCTCGGCAACGTCTGAAGAGTATACCAATGCTTCCCTAAGATCGATTGGCCATGGATGAACCTCAGCATCTTTTATAACAAGCGGAATATTTGGATTCGGGATGTAATAAGGCCCTGTAAAGGTTGAATTGACATTAACGATGCCTTCTTGAAGGGCTGCACAGAAGATAAGAGGCTTTATAGAAGAACCCGGCTCAAATACATTCATGACAGGAGCATCCCATCCCCATGTCGTTGCCATGGCAATTATGGCTCCCGTTTTTGGATTGGAAACAATGACCTCTCCACCGCTTGCGGCGTCCGTTTTAACGGCATATTCTATCGCCTGCTTTGCGAAGGCCTGTATAGAAGGATCTATTGTCGTTACCACCGTATCGCCGCCGATGGGCTGGACAAGTGTTTTTATTCCAGAGGTCAGAGCATATGGTCCAAACGCATTGTAGACAAGTTCACCATTTTTGACAGGTTTGACGTACTTATCGTACTCACCCTGAATGGCTTTTGCTATTATCTCAAGAGATGTGGCGACTTTTGTTTGAACGTAGACACGCTGAATGTTCAAAAAACTTTTAAGATCTGATGGAAGATTGTTTACCATTTTCTCATCTACAAGTCCTATTTCAATTCCGCCCCGTCCGGACTTTAGGATAGAAGAAATCGTTTTTGAATTTGGATCCTTTCCAAAATAATCAAGCACCTGTATGACCCTATCAGGGTATTTCCATCCTTCTATGGAAGAAAGCGTCTTTGCATAGCCAACATCTATGTAAACATCGTAAGAAAGATTGTTTTGCAAAATAGGCTGATCATTTACCCCGATAATATTACCGTAAGGCGCGGGAAGCGCGAGAGAGGTGGGAAGGATGTAAACTCTTTGAAAATCAACAACAACAATTATGCCCCTTACAATATAAAAAAGAAAGGCAGAAAATAGGATTATGAGAACGAAACGTATTTTCCAGTCATTCATCTTTTATTGACCAGCAAGTCGCGCAGCCTGTTTTGCATCTCCTTTTATGGCTGGATTCACGCTCCTGACGAAGAAGATCTGGTCTCCTTCTTTAAAAGTTACAGCGCTCGGAAATTTTTCCTGAAGGTAGACATTGATTTCGCTTTGCTGGTTTAGGATTTGGGATTTCATGACATTTATTTCATACGTCATGTTAGTTATCTGTGAATTGTATTTCAAGGTTTGAATGTTCAAAAGCAATGGAACGGAAAGGACGGCAAAAATACCTATTCCTATCGCCAGAGAACGTATTACTCCTATTTCTTCAACCTTTGTTTCAACTTGCGTGTTTTCAATTGCAACATGACGTACCCTTACATCTTCCACAAATCTCACGCCCTTTCACCAATTCTTAACTTTGCACTCCTCGATCTTGGGTTCATTTTAACCTCATTATCATCCGGAACGATTGGCTTTTTGGTGATAATCACAAAACCTTCTTTCAGACCGTACTTAACAATTCGATCTTCAAGAGAATGAAAAGATATAATACCGATTCTTCCACCTTTTTCAAGTCTCTTTTTCGATATTTCTATGAGTTTGGACAGGTTCTCAAGTTCCTCATTTACCTCTATCCTTATGGCCTGAAAAACACGCGTTACTATCTTTTTCCAATCTTTTTTGGCATAAGACGGAAGAGAAGAAAATATTGCCTCAACCAGTCCATCGGTACTTTTTATCGGTCTTTTCTCAATTATACTACTTACAATTCTTCTTGCAAAACGTTCTTCGGAATAATCACGGATCACTCTTTCTAATGTTTCGGCATCATAACCGTTCACAACATCGTAAGCGCTTTTTGCATTCAGCCCCATTTGCATGTCTAAAGGGCCGCTCTTTTTGAAAGAAAATCCTCTCTCTTCCGCGTCAATCTGAAATGAAGAAAGACCAAGATCCGCAAAGATACCGTTCACTTTTTCTATACAAAGATCATCTAACAATCTGTCGAGATCGGAAAAATTACTCTGAAACAACCTTACTCTCTGACCAAACTCAGAAAGTCTCTCCTTTGCGATCTCTAAGGCCACGGGATCTCTGTCTATTCCTATTAAAGAGATTTTTTCGTATTTTTCAAGTAAACCCTTGCTATGGCCGCCACCGCCGACAGTACAATCGACGAAGATCCCGCCATTTTTTAGATTTTCAAATCCATCTACGACCTCTTTTAAAAGTACACTTGTGTGTTGTCCCAAATTATATCACTTTTAAAACATTTCTCCAACACCAAAGGAAATTCCAGAATATTCAAATTTTCCATTTACAACTTTGTACGGAAAATCAAACCTTAAAACTCCCAAGTACGGTATTTCGAAATTTATTCCAACCCCTATAGAATTCATGAATTGGTTGTTTATCATACCGTATGTCAGGAGTTGATCTCCTGCGCCTCCAAAGTCATAGAAGGCAGTGAACATCATCGGAATATCCTGCGAATTCAAAACGTATCTTAATTCCAAATTAGATACAAATTCCTGCAGTCCACCTTCCTGGCTCCATCCGCGCACCGTTGTCGGTCCTCCAACGTAAAAGTCCTGTCCGTATCCGTCTCCGACAAGAACACGACCTGCTATTGCTAAATTTTTTAAAATTGGAAGGTAACCCGAAAAGCTTAAATATCCCTGAAGGTAATTTTCCTGTCCGCCAAAGCCAGCATATGAAATATTCGCTCCCAAATTTATTCCCTGTGTTGTCAAAAGGACATCATTTACATTTGTGTAATTGTAAGAAAAAGAAATCGATCTGCAGGTACCGCTTGCGGGTCCCATCAAAGAAGAAGAGAGCGGCGTTGATCCCTGACTTTTATTGAAAAAGTAGAATTTTCCTCCTACGTTGTAAGAAGTGTAGACATCTGGCTGATAACCTACACTTGCAGAGATACCATACTCGGTCTCTTTGTAATACAGTGTTTGACCATTTTCTATGACAAATGGTTGAAGCGTGTTGTAATATATGCTTGACGTAAAATTCATGGGCAAATTGAATGGAAATATGATTCCATAAGTTACATTCGCCGTAGGATTAACCCCTAAAGTGACCTGCCCTGAGAGCGTGTCTCCTATTCCATTGAGATTTACAATGCTTATATTCCCGCTACCGGTTATACCGCTGTACCACGGCTGGCCCTGACCAGGCTGCCCTATCGACAAAGAAGCACCGATCTGTCTTGGCTTGTCATTTTCAGTTACTTTGACAACTATGTTGACAACCGTAGAGTCAGTCGACGGAAGTGTCGGCACTATGGAAACATTTGAGAAGAACTGAGTATTTCTAAGGTTATTGTAACTTTGAATCAAACTTTGCGTTGTAAGGGGATCTCCGGTTTTGAAAGCAAGTTCGCGCTGTATTAGATAAGTTTTGGTCTTTGTATTGCCCGTTATCTCTATTTTTCCTATATGTCTTTCGATTACTTTGTATTCCAGAAATCCGCCACCGATCGTTTGAAATTTATGGTATATGACATCGGCAGAAGTTAAAAGATATCCGCGCTTTTCGTAGTATTCTCTTATTTTTGAGAGTTGCTTAAGTTGAACAAAATTGTTTGTCGTTGAAGGCGCAGTTATTCCGGCGTATTTTGCAAGATTAGATGGATTTACCTCTGTAACGCCGGTAAAGTAATAACCATCAACGGGCAATCCAGACTGGATAACGTGCGCAAGTTTTGCATTTACGACAAGATCGACGGCAGGGTATTTGAAAGAAGTTGCAACATCAGTTGGAGTTGAAAAACTAAGGGTAGTGTCCATCGAAAAATATCCCATTTGAAAGAGTTTTGCCTGAAAATCTTGAATAGTCGATACTTTAAGATATGCGTCATTTGGATTCGCTAACAATTGTTGGATGGGATTCATATTCTCGTACGCCTTCATCGTAAAAAGTCCGGTGGTTTTTATGATGTCCTCTGGAGTGAGGGTGCCGTAATCGCCGGTTAATTTCAAATTCCATATGGCGTACTCATTTACCGTTATAATTAATTTTCCATCCGGCACTATTATCGAGTTTCCGTTTTGAACTATATTGGTCTCTATGCCTATTATGTTGGCAAGGTACCCCGCATTTGTGTAAAGATTCATTATATTCTGAAATGAATTTTTAAGGCTAACGAGATTTAGGACTTCGCTCGCCTTAACAGTTATGGCATTTTTTATCTTGTCGATGCCAACAAGATTCGGACCATTCACAATTACATTTACAGATTTTATGACAGGGTTTTCAATGACAACTATCACAAGCCCCGGTCCTATCGGAGAATATTCTATCTTCGGCTCTATGTAAGAAAAGTATCCCGTTTCGTAGAGCGATTGAAGCGCCTGATAGAGTGCATTCGTATTAAGAGGTTGTCCGATCTTTACGGCGCCGGATAATTTTGAAGTTATAATAGAGGTCGCAAGGCTTGTGTTTCCTTCGATCTTTAAAAATGAGATCGTTTGATTTTGAGAAAATGAAACCGTCGTTATGGAAATAATGAGTACCAGCAAAACAAGATACTTCTTCATCTTTTGAACCTCCTACATTTCATCTGGTGCGCTAACGCCAATGAGAGAAAGCGTGACTTCGAGTACATTCTTGACCGCAAAGGAAAGTTTGAGACGATCGCGCGAGACTTCCAAATTTTCCGGATCGACTATTCTATGATCCGTGTAATATGCGTGGAATTTCTCGGAAAGAGAATAGGCATAATTGCACAATTTTTGCGGCTTTTTCTGTTCGACCGCGTTCAATATAACATCTGGGAATTCGTCTAACTCTCTTACAATATCCCTTTCTGCTTGCGATATACTCTTTAACGTCGCGCCTTCAAAGGCGATCTTTTTTTCCATTGCATTTTTCAAAAGGCTTGATATTCTCGCGTGGGCATACTGAACGTAATAGACTGGATTGTCCATCCTTTTTGATTTCGCGAGTTCAACATCGAATACAAGCGTTGCATCTGGATCAATCATGGCAAAGAAATACCTTGTCGCATCGACTCCAACGGCATCTATTAGATCTTCTAAAGTCACGAATTCGCCATGTCTTTTTGACATCCGGACTATTTCCTCGCCACTTTTTAGCGTTACGAACTGGTGGAGGATCACGTTGAAAAATCCATCGGGTATGCCGAGAGCCTTCGATGCGGCCTCCATTCTTGGGATGTATCCGTGATGATCGGCACCCCAGATGTAATAAACTCTGTCAAATCCGCGCCTGTATTTGTTGAGCATGTATGCGATGTCCGAAAAGAAATACGTCGGATCTCCATTTTTTCTTATTATCACCCTGTCTTCCTCCGAGGGCAGAACTTTAGAGACGGCAAACCATACCGATCCATCCTTCTCGTAGATGTATCCCTTGTTCTTTAGAATCTCGAGTGCTTCATTTGTAAGGCCGGAGGCGTAAAGTGTCTGTTCGCTGAAATAACTGTCAAATTGCACATTTAACTTTGAAAGCGTGCTTTTTATCCATTGGAAGATCTTGGACGTCGAGTATGAAGAAAAGAAAGATTGCACCTCATCATTCCACACGTCCACATATCTGTCGCCGTATCTGTCAGATATTTCTTTTGCAATCTCTATCAGATACGTGGCGACGTAATCGTCTTCTCCGAATTCAAAATGTTTCCCGTAAAGTTCGTTGTACCTTATCCATGTAGAATGACCAAGCATTTTGACCTGACGTCCAGCGTCATTGAAGTAATACTCTCTTGTCACTTTATTTCCAATGGCTTCGTTGAGTCTTGAAAGGATGTCACCAATTATCGCCTGACGGCCATGGCCAACCGTTAAAGGACCCGTTGGATTCGCGCTGACGAACTCGAATTGGATTTTTTGGGGACTGACCTTTGGGATTTCTACATTCTTGAAATAACTTTGAATTACATCTGCGTACAGGACAGGTGAGAGTTCAAAATTTATAAATCCTGGCCCTGCGACCTCAACCTTTTTGAAATTTGGATCGTTTTTGAAAGATTCGGTTATCTTTTTTGCTATGGACATAGGAGAGGTTTTTAAGGTCCTTGCGCTTACCATGGCTACATTTGTCGAATAATCTCCGAAATTCTGCGGCGGTATTTCAACCGCGAAATCGGGTGGATTTGTGTTGAAAATCTCCGCAAATTTCTTTTCGATCTTTTCTTTTATAAGATTTTTGAGGTACAATTAGCATCCCACCATTTCTTCGTTTAAGATTTGTCTTAAATACATTCCCGTGTAGGATTTGGAAGATTTTGTTACCTCTTCCGGCGTTCCCTGAGCCACTATCTGTCCTCCATTTTCTCCACCATCCGGTCCAAGGTCTATTATATAGTCAGCGTTTTTGATAACGTCGAGATTATGCTCTACAACTACGACTGTGTTACCTTTATCGACGAGTTTCTGGAGGACATTTACGAGTTTTTTCACGTCATGGAAATGAAGCCCTGTTGTCGGTTCGTCTAAAATGTAGAGCGTTTTTCCCGTTGAGATCTTTCTCAACTCTGAAGAAAGTTTGATCCTTTGGGCCTCTCCTCCCGAAAGCGTGGTTGCAGACTGACCGAGCCTTATATAACCGAGTCCGACATCTTGGAGGGCCTTTAAAGGCGCCGTTATCTTTGGAATGTCTGAGAAAAATCTCAGCGCTTCATCAACAGACATTTCAAGAATCTCGCTTATGTCTTTTCCTTTGTACTTAACCTCAAGAGTTTCTTTGTTGTATCTTTTTCCATTACATACATCACATTCGACGTAAACATCTGGCATGAAGTTCATCTCAACCTTTATGACTCCCTGGCCCGCGCAGGCCTCACACCTGCCACCTTTTACGTTGAAACTGAATCTGCCTGGAGTGTACCCTCTTATCCTTGCCTCTTCTGTCAAAGCAAAGATTTCCCTTATGCCATCAAAGGCCTTCGTGTAAGTTGCCGGATTCGATCTTGGAGTTCTACCTATCGGACTTTGATCCACAAGAATGACCTTGTCTATCTTTTCGCTCCCCTCAATCGATTCGTAAGTTCCGTGTGGAAGATGTGTCTTGTATATTCTGTTCATTAAAACGGGATACAAAGTTTCCATTACAAGCGAAGATTTGCCAGATCCTGAAACACCCGTTACGCATGTAAAGGTACCAAGTGGAATCGAGACATCAACGGATTTCAAATTGTTATGTGTTATACCCTTTATTCTCAAAAACTCATTTGAGTTTCTTCTTTTTGCCGGGATAGGTACGGTAAGCCTTTTACTGAGATATTTACCGGTCAGCGTGTCGGACGAAATAAGACCCTTGACGTCTCCGGCGTAGAGTATATTTCCTCCGTTTTCTCCTGCTCCGGGTCCTATGTCCACGGCAAAATCTGCCGATTTTATGACCTGCTCATCGTGCTCTACAACTATAACTGTATTGCCGAGTTCTTTAAGATCCTCTAACATCTTTATAAGTCTGTCTGTATCTTTTTGATGAAGACCTATCGTTGGTTCATCTAAAATGTACAAAACCCCGACAAGGCGCGATCCTAACTGGGTTGCGAGTTTTATCCTTTGAGATTCTCCTCCCGAAAGAGTCGATGCAGCCCTTGAGAGTGTAAGATAATCGAGTCCTACATCTATTAAAAACTTAAGCCTTCTTTTTATCTCCATTAAAATCTCTTTTAGAATGGATTCTTCCTTCTGCGAAAGTTCAAGATTGTTGAAGAAATCGTAAGATTCTTTTATAGTCATATCCGATATCTCGGCTATATTTTTTTCCCTGAAGGTGACGGTAAGCGCTTCATCCCTTAATCTTTTTCCGTGGCAGAGAGAGCACGTCTTTTGGACAAGAAAGTTTTTCTCTATCCATTCTTTTATCTCTTCGGAATCCGAATATCTATATCTGTCCATTAGATGATCTTTTAAGCCCTTAAATCCGGGACCTCCGTCGAGGATAGCCTTCCTTACCTTCGGACTCATCTCTTTTATCTTTTTGTCCGTATTCTCTCCCATCTGTTTTATCATCTTTTCGATGATATCAATCACAAAGGCTTTACCGCCCTTGTAAGGCACAATTCCTCCGTCTCTTATCGTTTTGTCAGGATCTATGACAAGATTTTCATCCACCTCGAGAGTGTATCCTATTCCACCGCACGCGGGACATGCACCGTAAGGAGAATTGAATGAAAATAATTTCGGGCTTAATTCCGGAAAGCTTATTCCACACACCGGACATGCGAGTTTTTCGCTGAAATACTGGATACTTTTGTCTTCGTAGTCCATTATTTCAACCTTTCCATCTGCCTCTTTGAGAGCTATTTCTATCGATTCAACGAGCCTTTGATGATTTTCTTTGCTGACTTTTAACCTGTCGACTATGAGTTTTATGGTGTGCCTGACCTGCTTTTCAACCTTTATTTCCTCTTCGAGAGAGTAATCATTTCCATCGATGTTGACCCTTAAAAAACCACGCCTTTTAAGGTATTCAAAGAGATTTTTGTATTCTCCCTTCTTTTCGATGATAAGAGGAGCGAGGATGATGATTCTACCGGAATAGTCTTTTTCTATTCTTTCAACGATCTCATCTATACTTTGTTTCTCAAGCGTCCGTCCACATTTAACGCAATGAGGAGTTCCGACTCTCGAAAATAGCAATCTCAGGTAATCGTTTATTTCCGTCACAGTTCCGACTGTCGATCTCGGATTGTGCGAGACGGTCTTTTGATCTATCGCTATGACTGGCGATAGTCCATCTATTTCATCAACATCCGGATGTTTTAACTCGCCGAGAAATTGTCTTGCATAATTTGAAAGGGATTCAAGATACCTTCTCTGCCCTTCCGCGTGGAGCGTATCAAAGGCAAGAGAAGATTTCCCCGATCCCGAAGGCCCTGTAAAAACAACAAGGGCATTTCTCGGTATCTCTACATTTACATTTTTAAGGTTATGGACACGTGCGCCCTTAATTCTTATGAATTGCTCCAGAATCTTTCACCTCTTCTATTATTTCCTTCGCTTCTTTCATAATTTCCTCGACTCTCTTTTCATCTCTTCCTTCAACCATGATCCTTATCAAAGGTTCCGTTCCCGAAGGCCTTAAGACGACTCTTACATTTTTCTCTTTTTTTATCCTATCCATGAAAGTTTTTACCTTTCCATCTTCCATTACGCCTAATTTGTCCTTTACCTCGATATTTTCAAGTATTTGATGGTACCTTCCTATTTTGGAGACGAATTCTGAAGGATCCACCTTCAACTTTCTTGCGGCTCTGAAGGTTTCAAGGGCCGTAACAAGGCCATCTCCGGTGCTCTCAAGATCTAAAAAGATCACATGGCCTGATTGTTCTCCTCCAAGATGCGAATCGGTCTCTATCATCTTTTCAAGAACATATCTGTCTCCGACGGGAGTCCTTAAAAACTTTATCCCATTATTCGATAGAAACTCCTCTATAGAAAGATTTGTCATGATCGTGCCTATAACGGTATTCCCATTCAGACGTCCTTCATCTTTCATGCTTAAGGCGTTGAGAACCATTATGTCATCTCCATCGATAATGCGCCCGTCTCTGCTTACAATCATACATCTGTCCGCATCTCCATCGTTGACTACACCATATCTGGCCGAGGTTGTCAGAATGGCCTTTTTCATGAAATCAAGATAGAGAGCGCCGCATTTTTCATTTATATTCATACCGTCAGGTTTATCATTGAAAATAAATGATTTTATACCAATTTCTCGCGCAACAACGGGCACCGTTGAGATTGCGGCACCATTTGCGAGATCGAAGGCAATCGTTTCTCCTTTAAGATCGACATATCGTTTTACTATCCATTCTATGTATTCCGATAGCATGTCGTGATTGACGATCCTTCCGACTGAATGACCGTATGAAACTTTATCGAGCGCTTCTTCAATTTCTTCTTCAATACTGTCAGGCAGTTTGTAACCATTTGAGAAGATCTTTATACCATTGTGCTGCCATGGATTGTGGCTTGCACTTACCATAAAGCCAACAGTCTCCTCTTTCTTTGTAAGCCACGCAAGAGTTGGAGTGGGCATGATACCGCACAATGTAACGTTTAGACCCATAGATAGAAGGCCTGAAGTTAAAGCGCTCTCGATCATCTCGCCCGATATGCGCGTATCTCTCGCTATCAATATCTCTTTGAACTTATGATTATGAGAAAGCAATACGTAAGAGGCGGCCCTGCCTATTTTAAAGGCCAGTTCGGCCGTTAACTCTTCATTTGCTATGCCCCTTACACCGTCTGTACCGAAGTACTTCTTCATTCCTCTATCTCCATTCCACTTTTATCGAAGTTTTCAGGCTTTATAAGAGGAAATGCTATAACATCTTTTATCGTGGCGGCATTTGTTGCAAACATGACAAGTCTGTCTATGCCTATTCCAAGACCGCCAGTTGGGGGCATGCCATATTCTATAGCCCTTAAGAAATCAAAATCCATCATTTGCGCTTCCTTGTCTCCAGAATTTCTCAAGGCGGCCTGCGCTTCAAACCTTTCTCTCTGGTCGACAGGATCGTTAAGTTCGCTGAATGCGTTAGCGAGTTCATTTCCAAGCACTATGACCTCGAATCTTTCAGTAACGCGCGGATCTTCTCTGTGCCTTTTTGCAAGTGGTGAAATTTCAACGGGATGTTCGAGAAGAAATGTTGGATTCGTTATCGTGTCTTCGACGAGATCCCACAACTTTTCTATGTAATGGCCTCTTTCCATTATTTCGGGAAGAGCATCGTGATCTTTGAGAATTTTCACCATCTTTTCGTCCGGATCTTCGAGTATATCGACACCGAGATGATCCTTTATGTAATCTCTCATTTTCACTCTTTTCCACGGTCTTGAAAAATCGACTGCCTTTCCCTGATATTCTATCTTTGTCGTTCCATTAACCTTTTCAATGATGTAAGAAACGAGACGTTCTGTCAGATCCATCATGTAATTGTAATCCACATAGGCGCGATAGCACTCTATCATGGTGAATTCCGGATTGTGTTTGTAGTCTATGCCTTCATTTCTAAAACACTTTCCTATCTCGTAGACTGCGTCAAATCCACCGACTATGTATCTTTTTAAGTACAACTCGTGCGCTATCTTCAAATACATGTCTATGTCTAAGGCATTTAAATGCGTTATGAATGGCCTCGCCGTGGCTCCTCCCGTTACAAATTGAAGGATTGGAGTTTCGACCTCTATAAATCCCTCGCCATTCATGAATTCTCTTATCATTTTTATGATCTCGTATCTCGCTTTGAACCTGTTAAAAGATTCCCTGTTTACAGTCATGTCTACATATCTTTGCCTGTAGATCTTTTCTTTATCTGTAAGACCATGCCATTTTTCTGGAAGGGTTCTTATCGCTTTTGAAAGTAACTGATAATCTGCGGCAAAGACGGTTAATTCGCCTGTATGAGATCTGAATGGAAAGCCCTTTACCCCAACAAAATCCCCGACCTTGACATGATCTTTAAAGAATTCAAATTTGTCTGACCCTATCGAGACATTTAGATATCCCTGAATCTGACCGGTTGAATCCTGAATGACGAAGAAGATCGATTTTCCCTGATATCTTATTGCCATCACACGGCCGGCAAGAGAAAGAGAGACACTTTCATCTTTTTGGCCATTTGTAAGGTTATTGAATCTTTCCCTTATCTGTGAAATTTTATCCTTTACGTCAAAGGCGTAAGGATAGGGATTTACGCCGAGTTTTCTTATTTCCTCGATTTCTTTTATTTTATTGGCTCTTATCTCATCCATTCAGATCTCTCCTTATGAATTATTTCTGTTCTACGTCTAAAATAAGGTATCTTTTTATACCACTTGGAGCCTTAACGCGGATGGTATCTCCAACCTTTTTCTTGTTTACGGCTTCTCCAAGCGGTGAATCGACAGAAATCTTGTTTTTGAAGATGTCTGCTTCCTGTGCGGTTACGAGCATCATCGTCATTTCCTTGTTTGTGCTCAGGTCTTTTAATTTAACGTAATTTCCTATATTCACCTCGTGGGTATTTTTGCTATTCTCGATTATAACGGCATTGGCGAGAATCTCTTCGATCTCGCTAATTCTACTGTTGATCTTTCCCTGTTCATTTTTTGCCTCATCGTATTCACTATTTTCACTCAGATCTCCGAATTCCCTTGCTTCCTTTATCTTTTTGGCAACTTCATTCATCAATTTTTCTTTCAATTCTGCCAGTTCTTCTTTCAAAGACTGGTATCCTTCTTTTGTCAACTGAATTTTCGCCATAGAAGACCTCCTTTATTCAACCGATATAAGGTAATAGTAATAAGGCTGGCCACCGTAATAAAGTTCTATGTCAACGGACGGATATCGTATCTGACACTCTTTGAAGAATACATTCGCTTCATCCTCGCTTATATCCTTACCGTAAAAAATAGTTATCACCTCAGCCTCTTCCACATTAGCCTTTTCAAGGGCAGCAAAGATGGCATCGTCCATGAGATCGGCAGATGCCACTATCTTTCCGTCGATCAAACTTATGTACTGATCTTTTTTCACTTCCAAGCCTTTATACTGGGTATCCCTGACAGCCTTTGTAATCTCTATCGATTTGACAGAGGCTATGGCTTCCTTAAAGTTTTTTTCATTCTCAAGAACTCCCTGCTGCGAATTGAAGGCAAAGAGGGCTGCAAGGCCCTGCTGGATCGTTTTAGTATCAACAATTATTACCTTTTTACCATTTGTCATTTCTTTTACAGAATTTGCCGACATGGTTATATTTGGATTATTTGGGAAAATAAAGACAAATTTTGCGTTTATGCTGTCGACGGCTTCCTTTATCTGCGCAGTGGTTGGATTTGAAGATTGCCCGCCATTTAAAACTATATCCACGCCTAAACTCTTGAAGATGGATTCAAGACCCGGTCCGTCGGCTATGACAATGATTCCATATTCCTTGGGTTCATTTGAAACTTTATTTTCTTCGACGTTTATTATCTGATGATGCTGGGTTTTCATGTTATCTATCTTCGATTTGTAAAGTTCACCGTATTCAAGCGCCTTGTCGATAGCAACGCCGGGAGTATTCGTATGAACATGCAATTTGAGGATACCGGAAGAGTTGACAAGAATGAGCGAATCTCCTATTGTGTTATAGAATTTCCTCAATTCATCGATATCAACATCTTTCGTTGTCTTAACCATCACTTCGGTACAGTAAAGGTATTTAAGATCTTCCTGGGCTATTTTTACTATTTCTCCCGTTGTGATACTTTCAACGTTTAGATCTATCTTCGTGTCCCCATTCAAAACCCTGTAAAATCCCTCCATTATGTAAGAAAAGCCCTTTGCTCCGGCATCTACAACACCTGCATCGCGAAGTTTTTTCAAATATTTAGGAGTTTCATTTACAACCTCGATAGATCTCTTCCAGAGTTTTTCCATGAACTCGGTCATATCTTCGGTAATGTACTTGTCTGCCTCGGTCGATAAAATCCTTATGACCGTAAGCATCGTGCCTTCGACCGGTTTCATAACCGCACTGTAAGAAATCGCTCTCGCACTTTTGAGTGCCTGCGCAAAATCCTCTGCTTTTAATATTTTCTTCCCCTTTGTTCCCTGCCTGAAGCCCCTGAAGATCTGGGAAAGTATTACACCAGAATTCCCTCTCGCCCCGAGCAATGTACCGCTTTCTATTGCCTCGAGCACACTTTGGAGATCCATCTTTCCATCAAGGGCATCCAAATTCTTGCTTGCCTCAAGCATCGCTGAGGCCATATTCGATCCTGTATCTCCGTCCGGAACCGGAAAGACATTCAGAGCATTCAGTTCTTCTATGTGTGAAAGAAGAACTTCAGTGCCCTTTTTAAAGCATGTAGCCATCAATTTTCCGTCTATTGTTTTCATGATAGATTACTCTACGTACATCCTTTCATTAGAAGTTTATGTCTACAATGTGAATATTGACTTCCGTTGGATTCATTCCAACGTAGAATTTCAAATTGTAAATTATCGCATCCTGCAGATTCTTACCAACCTGCATGACATTTATACCGTATTCGGCTATAACGTAGACGTCCACTTTAACATTTTTACCGTCATCGATCAATTTTATCCCCTTATCCGTTTCGCTGAATAAAGAGGCAAATTGGGACATCAAAGACGCGTTGGAAAGATCCACGATGCCATAACTGTTGATTATCGCCTCGCGTATCAGTTGTTTTATAGCCTGTGAAGATACCTCTATTTCCCCGTATTTTGTAGAAAACTTCATTTCATCCCTCCTGAACTTTGATTTGGAATTCTGCGAGTATCCTGCCTGCCAATTTTTCGGCTGACAGCCCGCACAGATCGATAAGTTCCGTTCTCGTACCATGTCCGACGAAATTATCATCTATTCCAATTACCTCGATTTTAGATCTCAAAAAGGGTGCTTTTAGCATCACAGAAGCACCAAACCCTCCCATAACAGATCCCTCTTCTAAGGTCCATACCCTTGGAATCGATCTTATGGTTTCAAGAGCCTCCATATCAAGTGGCTTTACACTTCTGCAATTGTAAAGTCCAAGATTTATACCGTGCGAAGAAGCCATTTCAACGATTTCGCGTCCGGTTTTGACCATCGATCCAACGGCGAGTATTACCCCGTCCCTTCCATCTTTTATCCTTTCCCACTTAAATGGATCTTCGAATGGCTTCGCGTAGATTATATCATCTATAGAAGCAATTTCAGTTGCGCGCGGATACCTTATGGCAACTGGTCCATGAACCCTGCCAACTACGGATTTAAGAATCGATGAAAGTTCTTCAAGAGAGGAGGGAGCCAGGATTTTCATATTTGGAATTAAATTCATATAAGATATGTCAAAGACGCCATGGTGTGTTGGCCCGTCCTGACCTACCAAACCCGCTCTGTCTATTGCAAAGACCACATCGAGATCCTGTAGAGCAACATCGTGAATTATTTGATCAAAGGCCCTTTGAAGAAAGGTTGAATATATTGCCACTACGGGCTTCAGGCCTCTTAAAGAGATGCCGGCGGCAAAGGTTGTGCAAAGTTCTTCGGTTATTCCTAAATCGAAAAATCTATCCTGATGATTTGATCTAAAGAAGGTAAGCCCCGTTCCGTCTTCCATAGCGGCAGTTATTCCTATTATTCTGTTATCCTCGTCTGCCATCTTGGAAAGGACTCTTCCGAAGACCTCGCTGTAGGAATACCATCCCTTCTTTATATCGATCGAAAGCCCATTTGAAGGATTTATCATCGAAACACTGTGGAATTTCCTTGGATTGTCTTCGGCGTATTTTATTCCCTTTCCTTTTTGAGTTAAAATGTGAACAACGGCAGGACCTTCAACGGCCTTCAGACTTTCAAAGGTCTTTTTCATCATCTTTATATCGTGGCCATTTATCGGTCCCATGTACTTCAGACCGAAATCTTCAAAAAAGTTATCCGGCAAAAGCAGTTTTTTTAACGCGCCTTTCGCCTTATCGTTGAAGGATTTCAAGATAGTTTCCTTGAACAATTCATACACTTTTGCGTCGAACTTTCTGTAAGCCTTTGTCGTGCGCATCTTGTTCAATATTATCTGTGATATCTGGCCAACACTCGGAGAAATGCTCATTCCATTGTCATTCAGTACGATCTTTATCTTTGAAGACACGGTCTTTATCTGATTTAGAGCCTCAAGCGCTATGCCTGATGTCATAGCTCCGTCCCCGATTATCGCTATTATCTGGCTGTCTTTATTTCCATTCATTCTCTCGGCAACTTCGATTCCAAGGCCCGCGGCAATTGAGGTAGCGGCATGCCCAACTCCGAAATAATCGTATTTTGATTCTTTTATTGTCGGATATCCACTTATTCCTCCCAGTTTTCTTATCGATGGCAGAACTTTCGCCCTTCCTGTAAGTATTTTGTGCGTGTAGGCCTGATGGCCGGTATCCCATACTATTATGTGCCTGTCAGGAGGAAATACGCTGTAGAGCGCTAATGTCAATTCCACAGTGCCAAGATTGGGGGCAAGATGGCCGTCTCCTGAAGACACGACTTCAACTATGTAATTTCTTATATTTTCGGCGAGATCGTACATTTCATCTATACTCATTTGGTTGATCTTTTCAAAAAGCATTTCATCGTCCCATTCAATTTTCATCGATCTTCATCTCCCTTTCGAGTTCTCCAAGGACTTCTTTGACGGAAAGCGAGGCCGAGTCTATCAAAAATTTGCATCTTTTGTAAAGCGCAACACCTTCTTTGAACAATTTTATCGATTCTTCGAGAGTTATTTGAGGATCTTCCATCTTTTTTAAAACCTCTTCAAGTCTGTTATAGGCTTCTTCAAAGGATAACTCTTCTATCTTCTCATTTTCCATTTTTATCTATCTCCAGTACTTCAGATAATATTTTACCATCGAAAAGTTCCAATTTTATTTTATCCTTTTTTTTCAATTCTTCTACAGATTTTACATGATGATCGTCTTTTGAAACAATTGCATATCCTCTTTTAAGAGGCTCATAAGGATCGTGGATGCTCAAAGATAAAAATGCTTTTTCCACCATAGAACTTTTAAATGACATGCTGTTCGTGATTATACGCTTTAAAGTGTCCATTTTGGTGTAAAGCCTTTCTGGCATTATCTCTGTCATTCTTACCGCCCTTGAATGAATCAAAGCATCACCAACTCTCAAGAACATCGCACTTTTCTCTTTTAGGATGTTCTCAAAGTTCTTCTTAACCTTTAGAAAGGCCTCATCTACTTTCTCCCCTTTTAGAACTGTTTGATTAACGGGAGAAAGGAAATCAAGCCTTTTTTTTAGATTCACAAGATGGTAGGTTTTTTGATCAAGACCATGATCGAATTTTTTTACGATGTTAGAAAAGGCCACTTTCATGTGCTTTTTTAGTTCTTCGATGTCCGGAGTTGCATATTCGGCCGCTCCTGTCGGTGTCGGTGCCCTTTTGTCCGCAACGTAATCGACGAGTGTTGTGTCTATTTCATGCCCTACTCCCGTTATAACAGGTTTTTTCATCCCGTATACCTTTTTGACAACACTTTCTTCGTTAAAGTTCCAGAGGTCTTCGATACTCCCTCCACCTCTTACAAGCAAAACGACGTCTGCGTCCGATCTATCGGCAGCATCGAGTGCTTTGACTATTTCCAAAAAAGCATCCTTTCCCTGAACGGAGGTATGAAAGAGTAATATAGTCGCGAGAGGATACCTTTTATTTACGGTCTTGACGACATCATGGAAGGCGGCAGAGGTTTTTGATGAGACTACCGCTATACGTTTTGGAAAAGGCGGGATGGATTTCTTAGGCTTGTCGAATATACCTTCCTTTTTCAATTTCGACTTCAACTCTTCTAATTTTCTGTAAAGTTCTCCGTAATCCATACCTTCCTGGATGCTTTCGGCATAGAACTGGTATGTCCCTCTCTTTGCGTATATTCTGACCGATCCTGTTGCCTTTACGATAGTCCCTTCCTTTATTTCATGAGGATGTCTGTAGATCGCGTTGAACATAACGCAATTCAAAAGGTAATCCTCTTCTTTGAGTGAAAAATAAGCGTGGGGGCCAGAAAGTTTGAAATTCGAAATTTCCCCACGCACAGTTATATTCTGTAAGGTTTCGTCCTTTTCTATGATCGAGATAATCCTTCGAGTTATCTCGATAACGCCCATTTCTACGTCTTGCATATCAACTCCGTCGCGTTGATTACATTTCTCATCAGTATGGCTGATGTCACATTCCCAACGCCACCGGGCACTTTTGAAATAGAGACTTTATGTGAAACCGAGTCAAAATCAACATCTCCAACTACTTTTCCGTTCACAACGTTTATTCCAACGTCTATAATTGTCGATCCTTCACCGAACCATTTTTCATCGAACATCTTTGGCTTTCCAACGGCCGTAACCACTATGTCTGCCTCTTTGACCTTTTTGATCAGATCGACTGTTTTTGAATGACAGACGGTAACGGTCGCATCTTCGGCAATCAAAAGCAAGGAGAGTGGCTTGCCAACCGTTGTGCTTCTTCCAACGATTGTAACATTCTTTCCGGCAAGAGGCACGCGATAATATTTGAGCATTTCAACAACGGCCTCTGCCGTACATGGAGTGAAATAAGCCTTCCCCATGATCAACATGCCGAGATTTTGTGGCGTCCTTCCCTCAACATCCTTTAGAGGATCTATTAACGAAAGGACCTTGAACTCCTCTATTTGGGACGGCACCGGATGCATGAGCATTATTCCATGAACTTTCTTATCGGAATTGAGTTCTTTTATCTTTTCAAAGATGTTCTTTTCGTTTACCGTGACTTCGGAATAGTCTATTCCGAATGACTGGCAATTTTTCTTTATCGAATTGAGATAGATTCTCGTCGATTTATCATCGGAAGAAACAACGCACCTTAACGCAGGGAATATGCCCGACGATTTTAAATTTTCTACTCTTTGCGCAACTGACTTTTTTATGTTTTCGGCAATCTCTATACCATCGAAGATCATTTCCGCACCTTAAAATAATCCCGTGATATTTCCATCTTCATCAACATCGATATTCATTGCGGCAGGCTCCTTCGGAAGGCCCGGCATTGTCATTATCTCTCCAGATATTGGCACTATAAAGCCCGCCCCTGCCGAAAGTTTTACCTCGCGTACCGTAAAGGTGTATCCCGAAGGCGCACCTATGACCTTGGGATCGTCGGAAAGAGAGGACTGGGTCTTTGCCATTATGATGGGAAGGTGGCCGTACCCCGTCTTTTCGATCTTTTTTATGTCACTGAGGGCATCTGCGGAATATTCCACCCTGCCGGCACGGTATATCTCGCGTGCGAGGATTTCTATCTTTTCCTTGACGGGCAGATTCCAATCGTATATTCTGTGAAAATCGTTTTTATCCTTTTCTATGGACTCGATAACTGTTTTTGCGAGTAATTCTGTTCCCTCGCCGCCCTTTTCAAATCCTTCGCTGAGCGCAAACCTTACTCCCAACTTTTTAACCTCTTCTTCGACTGTCTTTATCTCTGCGGACGAATCCGTGGGGAATTTATTTATGGCAACGACTACGGGAAGACCAAATTTTTTGATGTTCTCGACGTGTACCTTTAAATTTTCCATGCCTTTTTTCAGCGCTTCTAAATTCTCATTCTTGAGGTTCTTCTTGTCCTCTCCGCCATGCATTTTCAAAGCCCTGACGCTTGCGACTAAAACGACTGTATCCGGCCTCAGACCTGCATATTTTGAGACGACATCAAAGAATTTTTCTGCTCCAAGATCGGCTGCAAAACCCGTCTCGGTTATTACATAATCGGCAAGTTTGAGGGCAAGTTTTGTGGCTATTATGGAATTCGTTCCATGTGCGATATTGGCGAAAGGCCCACCATGCACTATTACAGGCGTGTTTTCCGTCGTCTGCACTAAATTTGGATTTAGGGCATCCTTCAAAAGTGCGGTCATCGCACCTTGAGCGTGAAGATCTCCGGCTGTAACATATTTTCCATCCACAGTCTCTCCAATTATTATCTTGGAAAGTCTTTCTTTGAGATCGATCAAATTTTCAGCGAGGCAAAGAATTGCCATAATCTCTGACGCTGCGGTTATAACGTATCCGGTCTCGCGCGGAAAACCATTTGAAGATCCTCCAAGTGCTATAACCACATTTCTCAATGCCCTGTCATTCATATCTATCGTTCTTGGCCATCTCACTTTTCTCACGTCTATGTTAAGTTCATTTCCATTGTGTATATGGGCATCGATCATGGCTGCAAGCAGATTATGGGCTGCGCTTACGGCGTGAATATCGCCGGTGAAGTGGAGATTTATCTCTTCC
The DNA here is from genome assembly GCA_002878315.1 of Mesoaciditoga sp. GTDB lineage: Bacteria > Thermotogota > Thermotogae > Mesoaciditogales > Mesoaciditogaceae > Athalassotoga. Next base: position 93,526 of record PNIW01000014.1, read on the forward strand.
ATGGGAAGAACCTGAGCCTTTCCTCCGCCTGTTGCGCCGCCCTTTACACCGAAGACCGGACCAAGAGAAGGCTCTCTTAAAGTCACAATGGCCTTTTTCCCGATCCTGTTAAGACCTAAAGAAAGACCTATACTCGTCGTAGTCTTTCCTTCTCCGGCAGGCGTTGGCGTTATGGCCGTAACTATTATGAACTTTCCATTTTTTTTGTTCTCGAAATCTTTGATCAATTGATGAGGTATCTTTGCCATGTACTTTCCGTAGGGTATCAATTGATCTGGCTCTATGCCTATCATCTTTCCTATCTCTGTTATTGGCTTCATTTTATTGGTCTTTACATTCATTTTTTCTTCCTCCTCTTTTTTTAAATTTTTCTTCATAAGGGAAATCTTTTCTTTATTTGCAAGTTCTTTGGCTATTCTGTCCAAAACGCCATTTATGAATTTTCTGTCTCCATCCGTCCCAAATTTTTTTGCGATCTCAACCGCCTCATCTATGGAAACTTCTATCGGTATATTGTCTTCAAAGAGCAATTCATAGACACCGAGCCTTAGTATATCTTTGGAAACAAGAGGCAATCTTTCAAGTGTCCATCCGACGATGTAGTTTTTTATCGTTTTGTCTATTTCATTTTTTTTGGCAATAATATTAAAAGCCAGCCGTTCCACTTCTTTTTCGCAAACACCATCCACTTCTTCCATCTCGCAAACGTTCCTCACGGCTTCGGATGGAAGGAGATCTTGAAACTCTATCTGATATATCGATTTAAAGGCCAGTTCTCTTAAGAGCCTTCTGCGATGTTTTTCGCTCACTTTTACTGTTTGTTTTCCTCTTTTCCCTCTGCTTCTTCATTTGTGTCCTTACCCTTTAGGCCTATAACATCCTCTACTAAAACGTTCACACTTACGACCTTAAGTCCAGTTATGCTCTCGACTTCTTTTTTTATCGCTTGTTGGACCTGAGAGGTTACCTCTGGTATCTTTTCTCCGTATTTTATCCTTACCTTTACCGATATCGCGACGCTGTTATCATCTGGTCTTTCTATAGTTACCTGCTTTCTGTAATACTTGTAATCTCTCGACTTTTGAGTGATCTCTTTTCCTTCCTGCTTTGCAAGGGTAAGAATCACAACGTTACTTATAACTTGATCTGAGATCTCTATCTTTCCTCTGTTTGGTTGATTCTGGTTAACCTGTTCACGCTCGTTCAATGTACTCACCCGTCCTTGTATCGATTTTTACCTTTTCTCCTTTGTTAACGAAAAAAGGTATGTTGATTCTTAATCCCGTCTCGAGAACGGCAGGTTTGCCACTTCCCGCAACGGTATCTCCTTTAAAACCGGGATCTGTTTCCACAACTTCAAGTACCACCGTTGTTGGCAACAGCACGCCTATGACTTTGTCATCGTGAAAGAGCAAATTCAGTTCCATATTCTCTTTCATGAATTTTATCTCGTCTTCTAAATCTCCAAGCGGAAGAGAATACTGATCGTAATTGTCATTTGTCATAAAATAGGCAAAATTATCGTCTTTGTACAGATATTGAGCGGCTCTCAGAGTTAAAGTTGCTTCCTCGACCTGATCTCCGCTTTTGAAGGTTTTATCTTGCACAAGACCTGTAAGCACATCCTTTATCCTCGTTCTGACGACTGCGCTATGGCCACGTCCCATCTTATGCATTTCAAATTCCACAACGGTGTAAATCTTTCCGTCAATTATTATATGCATTCCTTTTCTAAGATCTGTTACATCGATCAAAGGTAAAACCTCCCTTATATAACTGTAAATGTCTTTTTAAAATTCGAGAGCACCTCGTGCCCCTTTTCCGTTAGCAAGACATCATCTTCTATTCTTATACCGAATTTTCCAGGAATATATACACCCGGCTCAAAGGTTATAACAACCCTATCATTTATTGGCTTGTCGTACCTCGTATTTAGAAATGGAGGTTCGTGTACATCCATTCCAAGTCCATGGCCGAGACCGTGTCCAAAGTAGGAATCTAAATTCTTTTCTTTGAGGAAATTTCGTGCGTAGGAATCTATTTCTTTGCCAGTTATGCCCGCCTTCGATCTCTCTATTGCGGTAAGTTGCGCATTCAACACTGCGTCATACGCATCTTTTTCTTCCTGAGACACTTTCCCTACGGCGAATGTCCTTGTCAAATCGCTACAGTATCCATCAACAAGTGATCCAAAATCAACGACTAACATTTCTCCGCTCTCGATCTTTTTGTCGGAGGCAAGGCCGTGCGGAAGAGATCCTCTGTATCCAGAGGCCACTATCGTGTCAAAAGAAGGCTTTGATGCGCCATTTGTTTTCATTTCGTATTCTAAAATGGCCGCGAACTCTTTCTCCGTCATGCCGGGTCTAAATTTTTCAAGTGTTTTTGCAAGAGCATTTTCTGCAACTTTTATGGCTTTTTTTATCTTTTCCACTTCTTCTTCATCTTTCACGGCACGCAGGGCACTTACTTCTTCTTCAACATCTTCTATCTTTACGTGATCTGCGAGTTCTCTGTACCATGAATAAAAAAATTTAGATCCTTCCAATCCGATGGTCTTACCTTTTAAGATCTCGATTGACTTTTTCACGAGAGATGTATTTTCGACCTTTACCATTTCAAAGTTTGATTCTTCGGAGGCTTGCGTGTAAAATCGAGAATCAACGAGCAAAAATCTCTCTTTTTCTCCTATTATCACGCATCCGGTATCTCCTGTAAATCCACTCAAATACCTTACGGTGGTGTTGGAGCCTTCCGAAGTTATTGACAAAAAATAGTCAACCTTTGGCTTTACTCTTTGGTACAGTTCAGATGCTCTGTCTCTTTTCAATTTGATCCCTCCGATCCTAAAAATTATAGCATATCTTCAAGAGGGTACTTTAACATCTCCGACCTGTCTTATGTTTATGGCAAAATCGGGGCACAAATTCGCACATTGCATACACCCTATACATTTTTCGTTGCTTTCAATTCTTGGTGCTTCAAGCTCTCCCTTCACTATCGCATGAGTTGGACAGATCCAGTAACATATCCCGCAAGATTTACAGAGTTTAAAATCAATCTCTATTGTAAATTTTTTGGCCATAACTTCCTCCTCTGAAAATAAAGGGCACCTTGGAGTGCCCCTCTTTTTCATTTCTTATTCTTCTTTGCCCTTTTTTCCTTCAACTCTATAGTCGATTGGGCCGCCGCAAGTCTCGCAATTGGTACCCTGTAAGGAGAACAACTTACATAATCGATCCCTATTTCATCAACTATCTTTATCGAATCTGGATCTCCACCATGTTCTCCGCATATACCGACTTCGAGATGTGGATTGACTTTCTTTCCTTTCTTGGTTCCAATTCTTACAAGTTCGCCGACCCCATCCTTGTCGAGAGTTTTAAATGGATCGACAGGTATTATGCCTTTCTCGAGATAATCGTTGAGGAACTTGCCACTGTCGTCACGGCTGTATCCGAATGTAGTCTGGGTGAGATCATTTGTACCGAAGGAGAAGAACTGGGCCTCTTTTCCGATTTGATCTGCGGTAACGGCCGCCCTCGGTATTTCAACCATCGTTCCAACGAGATATGTGAGTTTTACCCCACTTTTCTTTATCAGTTCATCGGCAGTTTTTGTTATGATCTCTTTTAAGAATTTCAATTCGTTGACATGTCCAACAAGTGGTACCATTATCTCTGGTATGACGTTAACCTTTTCTTCTTTTATCAGTTCAATGGCAGCCTGTATTATGGCCTTGACCTGCATCGTTGGTATTTCAGGATATGTTATTTCGAGTCTGCATCCTCTATGGCCAAGCATTGGGTTAAACTCTTTCAAGGAAGCCGCTCTATCGAGTATCTCTTCGTAACTTAAGCCCATGTCCTTTGCAAGTTGTTTTAAAGTTTCTTCATCCTGTGGCAAGAATTCATGCAACGGAGGATCTATAAGCCTTATCGTAACAGGCTTTCCGTTCATCTCCCTGAAGATGGCTTTGAAATCTTCCTTCTGCATCGGCATGATCTTGTCGAGCGCTTTTTCTCTTTGTTCTCTTGTGTTGGAGAAGATCATCTGTCTGACGGCAGGTATTCTATCGTTTGCAAAGAACATTCGCTCAGTTCTGCAAAGTCCTATTCCTTCTGCTCCAAATTCTCTTGCAACTCTTGCATCTGTTGGAGTATTGGCATTAGTTCTGACACCGAGCCTTCTTATCTGGTCAGCCCATTTAAGGAGTGTTGCAAGATCGCCTTCGAGGCCTTCCGGCTTTATCGTCTTTATCTGTCCGAGGAATACCTCTCCAGTCGTTCCATCTATGGAAAGCCAATCTCCTTCTTTGACCGTTATGCCGTTAACGGTGAAGAGTTTGTGCTCATCGTCGACGTTTATGGATTCCGCACCGACGACGGCGCACTTTCCCATACCTCTTGCAACAACAGCGGCATGGGATGTTCTTCCACCTCTTGCCGTCAGAATTCCTTCTGCTCCAGCCATTCCGGCAACGTCTTCTGCGGAGGTTTCAGGCCTTACAAGAATCACGGGTTCTTTCTTTCCAAGTGTGGCGGCCTTGTCTGCATCAAATACGACCTTGCCTGTCGCTGCACCTGGAGAGGCGGCAATGCCTGTTGTTATCATACGTTTCTCGGCTATGGCCTTTTTCTTTTCATTCAAATCAAACATTGGATGGAGGAGTTGATCAACCTGATCTGGCGTAACCCGCATGATGGCTGTCTTTTTGTCTATCAACTTTTCTTTGACCATGTCAACGGCAACCTTTACGGCCGCTCGGGCAGTTCTTTTTGCACTTCTTGTCTGGAGCATGTAAAGTTTCCCGTGCTCAACTGTAAACTCCACGTCCTGCATATCTTTATAATGTTTTTCAAGGATGTCGAATATCCTGTAAAGTTCGTCGTAGGCCTCTTTCGAAACCTTCTTAAGTCCTTCAAGATCTTCGGGAGTCCTTATTCCGGCAACAACATCTTCTCCCTGAGCGTTTCTGAGAAATTCTCCGTACCTTCTCTTTTCTCCGGTGGACGGATCTCTTGTGAAGGCGACGCCCGTTCCGCTGTCATCACCCATATTTCCAAAGACCATCGAAACAACGCTAACGGCCGTTCCAAGCATCGAGCCTTCGGGTATTTTGTTGATCCTTCTGTATTCGATGGCCCTCTTGTTCATCCACGATCCAAAAACGGCATCTATAGCAATCCATAATTGCTTGTTGGGATCCTGAGGAAATTCTTTTCCTTCTCTCTTGTACAAACTTTTGTATCTTTCTACGAGTTCTTTAAGTTCGTTGACATTCATTTCTGTATCGAGCTTTATTCCTCTTTTTGCCTTTACGGCCTCTATTTCTTTTTCAAACTTGTTATGATCTATGCCTAAGGCCACGTCGCCGAACATCTGGATAAATCTCCTGTAGGAGTCGTAAGCGAAGCGTTCATTGGATGTTAGCCTTGCAAGACCGAGGACCGTTTCATCGTTGAGGCCTAAGTTGAGAATTGTGTCCATCATACCCGGCATTGAAACTGCCGCTCCGGACCTGACCGAAACAAGCAACGGATTTTTTGGATCGCCGAATTTCTTTCCCGTGGCTTTTTCGAGTCTTTTCATATTCTCCTCAACTTCTTCCCTTAATTCGGGAGGATATGTCTTTGAATGTTTGTAATAATAATCGCATATTTCGGCACTTATCGTAAAGCCGGGAGGAACTGATATGCCTATCTTAACCATTTCGGCGAGGTTGGCACCTTTTCCACCGAGAATGTCCTTCATTTCGGCGCCACCTTCGGCCACACCATTTCCAAAGAAATAAACGTATTTTTTAGCCATCATACACCTCCATTGATATCATTGAACATTTACAAGATGTTTTTTTGCTATTTCAACGTACGAATTAAAAGCGTCGATATCCTCCACGGCAAGTTGGGCAAGCATTTTTCTGTTTATATTTATCCCCGCAAGATCAAGTCCGTGCATCATATCGCTATATTTAAGCCCTGCATTTCTTGCCGCTATGTTTATTCTTGTTATCCAGAGAGATCTCATCGCTCTTTTTTTCTGTTTCCTTCCTATATATGCATTGATACCCGCTTTTGTTACGGCCTCTTTCGCATACCTGTAATGTCTGCGGCGGGCTCCAAGATGGCCCTTTACGGCGTTGAGAACCTTGTTATGTCTCTGCCTCTTTGTAATACCTCTTTTAATACGCATCTTTCACATCTCCTTCAAATTCCCAGTGTTCTTCTTGCTCTTTTTGTATCAGATTTGGAAAGGACCTTTTTGAGATCAAGCCTTCTTTTTTGAGAGGCAGACTTATGGTAATTTTTGTGATTCCTTTTTGCCGATTCCCTTAGAATCTTGCCAGAACCAGTTACATGGAATCTTTTTGCGGCACTCTTTCGAGTTTTCATTTTTGATTTCATAATATCCGAGCGCAAATAATGCGCTCTTCCTCCTTTCAACGTAACTATTCATTTTTAACATCAATTTGCAGGCGTTTCACCCACAGTTGTTTCTTTGGCCGCAGAGATCTTCTTTGGTCTTAGTCCCATTCGCATATCGCGCCCTTCAAGCATTGGAGGCGAATCAATCTCTGCCACGTCAGAAAGATCTTTTGCAATTCTATCGAGTATTTCCTTTCCTTTATCGGTAAAGGCCATTTCTCTTCCGCGAAACATTATCGTTATTCTGACCTTATTGCCATTCTCTATGAAATTTCTAACGTGAGAAAGTTTTGTCTGGTAATCATGCTCATCTATCTTGGGCCTGAATTTCATTTGTTTTAAGACGTCGGAGACATTCCTCGACTTTTTTTGCTTCTTATTCTGTTCGTAGATGTACTTACCAAAATCCATTATTTTGCACACAGGCGGATTGGACGAAGATGAAACAAGTACCAAATCCATTCCGTATTCTTCCGCTTTTTGAAGCGCCTCGCTGCGCTTTACAATTCCAAGTTGGGCACCATCAGGCCCTATTAACCTTACAGTAGGGTAATGTATCTCCTCATTTTTCAAAAATTCACTCTTTGCTATTATCATCACCTCTTAATATGAAAATTCGGGTGACACAAGCCACCCGTCATTAAAGACAGAATCCCAAAACCTCTTCCCTTTTAAAGGTGGAGGTGAGAAGCGGCGGCTTCTACTTAAACTATTGGTGGGCCATACAGGATTCGAACCTGCGGCCTACTGATTAAGAGTCAGTTGCTCTACCAGCTGAGCTAATGGCCCGTTTTTTACCAAAATGTATTATATCACATAATATATTTTTGTCAACCGTATTTGAAGTAAAGGAATCTTAACGGTGCATTTTAATTGATAATTGACAATTGATAATTGAAAATCGATAATTGTCAATTCCTGCATTTTAACCAGGCTCATTATGAAAATCTATAAAATCTATACTCCCGGCATCCTTACCATCTTTTCTATTCTCGCCATTCCCCATGTGAGGATCATTACGATGAGAAGATATATAAGGGCAACACCGAGAAAGACGTCCATGAATTCAAAGTTTCTGCTCGCAACAAACTCCCCTTCCGCCATTAATTCTGGAACCCCGACAAGGTATGCTACGGATGTGTACTTTATAAGATATGCGAATTCATTTGTCCATGATGGAATGACCTTTATAAGGCTTTGAGGAAGTATAACGTTTAAGATGCCTTCCCATTTCGTCATACCTATAGAAAGAGCCGCCATCATCTGTCCTTTATCAATGGATTGAATGGCTCCTCTTATATATTCGGCCTGATATGCTCCGCTGTTTATCGAAAAACTTATTATTGCAGCCATAAGCGGTGAAAGACTTATTCCTATCTGTGGAAGGGCAAAATAAAATATGAATAACTGAACGAGTAGAGGAGTTCCCCTTATGGATTCGACAAAAACTGTTGAGATGGAATAGGAAAATTTATTTCCGTAAGTTCTCGATATAGCAACGAATACGCCTATCACAAATCCTATTGATATCGAAGAGAGTGCAAGTTCAGCCGTGAAGATGAGACCATTCATGAAAAATGGGAAGGCCTCTATAAAGACATTTATGAACTTTATCATCTTCCCTCCTTGAATTTGGCCAAGAATTGTTTTGTTCTCTCTTTTGATGGGTTAACAAGTATTTCAGAACTTCCCTGTTCGATTATTTCGCCATTTTCCATGAAGATTATTCTGTCTGCGACATCCCTCGCAAATCCGAGTTCATGGGTCACAATAAGCATCGTCATGCCTTCCCTTGCGAGTTTTTTTATGACCTCTAAAACCTCTCCAACGAGTTCGGGATCAAGTGCCGAAGTTGGTTCATCGAAAAGCATCAACTGTGGCTCCATCGCAAGGGCGCGCGCGATGCCAACTCTTTGTTTTTGCCCTCCAGATAATTGTGCGGGATAGGCATTTATCCGTGATTCAAGTCCAACCTTTTTTAGATTTTCGATTGCCACTTTTGTCGCAATTTCCCTTGGCAATTTTTTCACCTTAATAGGACCTATTCTTACATTGTCAAGAACGGTTAAATGATTGAAAAGGTTAAACTCTTGAAATACCATTCCGATCTTTTGCCTGAAGATCTCGGGATGTTTCGAGCCTGTTATCTCTTCGCCATTTAGGAAGATCTTACCCTCATCAGGTTCTATAAGGCGGTTTATGCACATAAGCATCGTCGATTTTCCGGTTCCGGAAGGGCCTATAACAACGATCGTTTCTCCTTTTTCCATCTCAAAGGAAATACCCTTTATTATCTCGTTATCTCCATACCTTTTTTTGAGGTTTTTGACTTCAAGAGTCTTCACGCCCTCTCACCTCTGAATTCAAAGCCATGAATTGCAAATCTTTTTTCAACTTTTCTGACGATCGAATTCGTTGAGAAAGTTATAACAAAGTATATCGCCGCACATAACAGATATATCAAAAGCGGCTCATAAGTTGTCGATATTATATAGGTACCTTCCCTGAGAAGTTCTGTTACCCCAAGCGCATAGGCAAAAGATGTGTCTTTGAGAACTATTGTGAACTCATTTGTGAGAGGGGCAATCGAAAATCTTAGCGCCTGCGGTAAGGTTATATGGATAAAGATCTGTGTGCCTGTCATCCCAAGCGATTGGCCTGCCATGATCTGGCCCTTTGGAACTGAAAGGAGTGCCCCGCGAAAGATCTGGGACTGATAGGCTGAACTGCAGATACCGAGAGACAATACAGAGGCTGTAAATGGATCGAACCTTATTCCAAGAGAAGGAAAGCCGAAGAATATTATGAACATGACCACAAGCAGAGGCACGCCCCTTATTACCCTCTCATAAACCGTCGTTATAATTTTTAACGTTGCATTGCCATAAACCTGGCCAAGCGAGAATGGAATTGCCACAACAAAGGCCATTGCAAAAGAGATTA
>PNIW01000088.1 GCA_002878315.1 Mesoaciditoga sp.
GGTAGAGCAAGATTTGTTACTTGCTCGATTTTTTCTCCATTCTTTCCTGGAGTTCTTTGAGGTAGAGATCATAGAGTTGCCATGACCACCACATATAACTCCCTCCTTTCGTGATCCTACCTAACCAGATCACGATCTGATTTTAGCACATTTGTGATCCTTTGTCAAGCTTTTGGAAGATTGCGCACATTTATAAAAGAAAATCGATGAAATTAACAGTATTTTTTTATTAATTACCATAAATCGTCAATAATAACCCATAAACTCCAAATTTTGGAATTGCATTTGAAAGTAAAATAATTTATTCTTTCATAGAAGAAATTAAGAGGGATAAAAATGAAGATAAATCTCCAGAGTATGAAAATAATGAATAAACAGATGATCCTCCGCTATCTTGTAGAAAATGGCCCTACTTCAAGGGCGGAACTTGCAAAGCATACAAAACTTACTCCGAGCACGGTAAGCAGGATCGTTTCCGAGCTTTTTGAGAATGACCTCATAGAAGAGATAGGATATTCCGAAAAGATAGGCATTGGAAGAAAGCCAATCGATATTTCTGTAAAGAGTAAGTTTGTGTCAAGCATCATTTTTAACGTCGGAGTAGAACAGACTACCGTTGCGGTGGGATTGTTGAATAAAGAGATCAAATCCATAAAAGAATTTCATACCGGATCTTTGAAATCTTTTATCTCAGAAGTTAAAGATACAATAGACTATTTGGAAGGAACTTTTCCTTTAAATGAATTGACGTACATAGTCTTCGCATTTCCCGGCATAGTCAACACCGAAAGGGCAAGGATAATCTATGCTCCCAATCTTAACTGGAAAAATGTCGATTTGAAAGAAATGATAGATCAAAAATACAAAATTATGGCAGACAACGAAGCAAATCTTTCTGTCCTTGCCGAGAGCCTTTTTGCCGATGATGCAAGAAAAAGTGAGAATCTATTTTTTCTTTACGTAAGTCAGGGAATAGGCGGTGGGGCCATGATAAACCACAAAATACTAAGAGGAAGCGGATTTGCAGGTGGCGAGGTTGGTCATATAACAGTAGAGGCGAGATCGGACATAAAATGTCACTGCGGAAATTATGGATGCCTTGAAAGATACGCGTCTCTTATATTACCGGTTGTTGAATACGAGAAGTATGGGAAAAGATTAAAGGGAAAGACTTACGCCGAAAAATTCGCAAATCTCGTCGAACTTTACATAAAGTCTGAAAAGAAAGCCATTGATGCACTTGAAGGGTTTATCTATTATCTTTCAATCGGAATTTTGAATATCATCAATACCTTTGATCCAGACCTTATAATTCTTGGGGGAGGTTACAATCATATCTGGAAATATTTCGGCGATGAGATATTAAACCGGATATCCAAAAGGGCTATGCCCGGAGTGCTCGAAAATGTGAAATTTCGTGATACCTCATTTGAGAACATAGAACCGCCAGTTTTTGGATCAAATGCGCTTGCAATAGAAAATATAATTAATAATCTCGAATAAAGTCTGGCAGAGCCAGATAAATTAAAAGAAAGGGTGAGGAAGTATGAAGAAAAGAGTCATTCTGCTCGTGGGCCTTCTCATAGGTGCACTTGCGGTGATGTCGGTAGCGGCGACCTTTTCCATTTATGATTGGTGGACAGCCGGTGGAGAGAAACAGGCAATAACGAAAGTGCTCGACATGTTCCAGCAGCAATATCCGGATATCAAGATCGTTCAAAACCCAGTTGCCGGTGGAGCCGGCGTTAACATGCAAGCAGTTATAAAATCTTTGATTTTCGCCGGTGTACCACCTACGACATTCCAAGTCCATGCCGGATGGGAAATGTACCAGTACGCAAGTGCCAATCTGCTTCAGCCTATAACCAATCTATGGCAATCTGAGGGATGGACGAAGGTATTTCCGGAGAGAATTCAGCAACTTTGCTCCTATCAAGGACAATTCTACGCAGTTCCAATGGATGTTCACAGAGCAAATATGGTGTGGTACAACAAGGCGATATTCGACAAACTCGGCTTGACAATGCCAACGACGATCCAGGACTTCATAAATATGCTTCCAAAAATAAAGGCTGCCGGATATATTCCGATAGCGCTTGGAGATTCTGCGAACTGGACGACGGCCATGCTCTTTGAAGAGACGTTGCTTGCCGTTGCCGGACCTCAAAAATACAACGAATATTTCGAAGGCAAAATAACTGCCTCAGACCCCGCTGTTCAGCAGACAATCCAGTACTTCAGAACAGAACTTCAATACGTCAACCCCAACCATGCCTCTTTGACATGGGATCAGGCCTGCGGATTGCTCGTCAGCGGTCAGGCTGCGATGACGATAATGGGTGATTGGGCAAATGGCTATTTCATGGCCGCAGGATGGACTCCAAATGTTGATTACGGTGGCGTTGCCGTACCCGGAACAGAGGGCATATACAACCTCGTCATCGACTCCTTCCCAATTCCGGTAGGTGCTCCCGATGTTCAGACGGGTTACGACTGGTTAAAGTTTATAGCCACCGTCCCAGCTCAGGCAGCATTCAACCAGATAAAGGGTTCGATACCTGCAAGAATAGATGTACCAACGACTGGCTTTAATCCTATCCAAGTTGCCAATATGGAAGCACTCAAGAAAGACGTTCTTACGGCTTCCGCAGTCCACGGCAGTGAAGCACCGGTCGCATTTGTCACAGACTGGGAAAATGCTCTGACAGTTATTCAATATCATCCAGAAATGAGTCTTGCTGCATGCGTTAACCTTCTCAACACAACGGCCCAGCAGGACAATTTGGCCGGTACAGTCGCAGCCGCTGGAGTTAACTACTGATCACACTTAAGAGGTGCCCTTTTTGATTTGGAGGCTGAAATGAAGAAAAGAACTGCTTTGTCGATAGGACTTATATTGCCATCTGTGATAATCGTTGGCATATTCGTCTATGCTTTCATAGCATGGACCTTTGCAGTGTCACTTACTAACTGGAATACCTTACTTCCAAACTGGTCTTTCGCGGGTCTTAAAAATTACATATATCTCTTCACGCAGGATATGAGATTTCACATGGATCTCATAAACAATTTCATCTTCCTGCCATTCTTCGTTCTCGGAACGATGATTTTGGGGTTTTTCCTTGCCACTCTTCTGAACAGTGGAGTGAAATTTGAATCTTTTTTTAGAACAGTTTTTTTGCTCCCAATGGCTATTTCTCTTGTCGTCTCCGGCGTTATATGGGTATGGATTTACGATCCGACCAATGGTGCCCTTGCATCTTTATTTCAGATTCTTCATCTTCCCGCTATAAACTGGCTTGGAAGCATGACATATGCCCTACCGGCCATAATAATAGCAACGATATGGCAATATACCGGCTTTACAACGTCTATATATCTCGCGGGCCTTAGAGGCATACCGCAGGAGGTACTTGAAGCAGCGAGACTCGATGGTGCTCACGGCTTTAGGCTTTACTGGAATATCGTTATTCCGATGGTTCAATCTTCAACCGTTACCGCTTTCGTTTTGATGGTTCAACTTTCTTTGCAGATGTTCGATATAGTGTGGGTTATGACACAGGGCGGGCCTGCATTCGCAACTGATATGCCTGCCGTCTACATGTTCATAGCCGGATTCAAACAGAACTTCGTTGCAAGAGGTGCCGCTATAGCCATGATAATCTTTGCGTTAACTCTTATAGTCGTTATTCCTTACATATTCACGGCCGGAAGAATCACGGAGGAAGAAGCATGAGAATATCAAAAAGAATAGCCATTTACACAGTTTTGATAATTGCTTCGATCTTTTTTCTCTTTCCAATATACATGTTGATCGTAACCTCACTTAAATCTCTTCAAGAAGTCAACACGACGAGTTCATGGTCATTACCAGTTCACATAGATCTTTCGGGTTTCGTAACGGCATGGAATGGAATCTCTCAGGGATTCGTTAACAGTTTTGAATTCACAATTCCTGCCTTGATCTTCTCTGTTTTTCTTGGATCAATAGGAGGATTTGCCCTGACGAAGGTCAAATTCAAGGGCTCAAACACCGTCTTTCTCTTTTTACTCTTTGGGATGTTTCTGCCATATCAGGTTGTTTTAATACCACTTGTCAAGTTCATGGCTACTTTAGGACTTTACGGAAATATATGGTCTTTGATAATAACTCATACAGCGTACGGAATACCAATCACTACGCTTATCTTTAGAAATTTCTACAGTTCTATTCCAACAAGTTTGTTAGAAGCGGGACAGGTTGATGGAGCGAATACTCTCCAGATATACGCAAGAATAATCCTTCCGCTTTCGATACCCGGAATAGTCGTTGCCTCTATATGGCAGTTTACAAATATATGGAATAATTTTCTCTTCGGCCTTGTTCTCGGATCTATGCCAGACGTCAGACCCGTTACCGTAATGCTCAACAACCTTAACGGTGCAATGATGGCACAATGGAATACTCTTATGGCCGGCGCATTGATAACGGCTATTCCAACCTTAATAGTCTACCTTATCGCTGGAAAGTACTTCGTGAAAGGACTTCTTGGAGGAGCGGTAAAAGGATAATAAAGCACGGATCCTTCCGTGCTTTATTTTTAATACATTTTTTCAAATATTTCTTTCAAAACTTTGCTTTCCCTTACCGTATCGAGCGCTATCTGCGCATGATTTGTCATGTATCCATTTCCTATTATCATGTTAACATCCTTGCCAACACCTTCTGCTCCAAGAGCCGCCTTGGTAAATGATGTGGCCATAGAGAAGAAGTAGACCGTTCCATAATCTCGTGTCGCAAGGATTGAAGCCATCTCCGTATCGGGATTGTTTACCACATTTATAGTTACATCCGCCATTCTTCCGTTTGTAGCCTTTGAAACGATTTCTTCGACTTTCACGGCATCGCGCGCGTCTGCTTCGAATATGTCTGTTATTCCAATTTTCACGAGATTTTCAGCCTTTGACTTAGATCTGACTATCGCGATGATCTTTCCGGCAGGTCCTGCGTATTTCTTTGCAACGTAAGAGCATAACAATCCCGACTTTCCGTAAGCGCCGATTATAACAACGGTATCGTTAGGGTTTACAAGTCTTGCCGTTTGTGCTGGCGCTCCAGCGACATCAAGAATCGCAAGGGCAAGGCGCCTGTCCATATCGGGCGGAAGTTTTGCATAAATTCCACTTTCAAAAAGGATCGCCTTTGCCTCCACGTCTACTTGATCTTTATCAAGATGGACCTTCTTTATCTTTTCTATCTTTAACGGCGTCAAAGAAAGAGAAACAAGCGTTGCTATTTCATCGCCGATTTTGAGGTCTATCTTGCCTTTGAGAGCTTCTCCTATCTTTTCTACCTTCCCTATGAGCATGCCTCCAGATCCTGTAACTGGATTTTGCATCTTTCCTCTTTCATTGACTATTGAGATGATCTTAGATGCAATCTTTTCTTCATCATTACCGACAGAATCTCTTATCTGGGTAAAAGATGCCGCGTCAATGTTTAAGGTCATAACGTCGACAAGAATTTCATTGTCGTAAAGTTTTGACATATCGTTATCAATCTTCCACGCAGGCTGTGGAAGTACTCCTTTGGGCTCTATTACCCTGTGAGTGCCGTACCTGTTTCCTATCATTTTACTTCCTCCTCACCAATCTACTTTTATTTTAAAAGTTTCTCGGCGATTACTTTGACCCGATCACCGGAAGCCTTTCCCTTGAATTCTTTCATGAGTACTCCCATCAATTTTCCAATTTCTTTTGAAGACGAAATTCCCATCTCCTTGATCTTACCGGAGACGATCTTTTCAATCTCTTCATCCGAAAGTTCGGGTTTTGCAAATTCTTTCAATATCTCGAGTTCTTTTTTCTCCTCTTCGGCGAGATCGGGCCTATTTCCCTTTGTAAAATCTTCTATCGCCTCTTCTCTTTCCTTTATTTGCTTTTTAACTATGGCATCGAACTCTTCCTCGCTTATTTGTTTTATCTTCTCGACTTCGAAATTCTTGACGGCCGACACTAAAAGTCTTAGAACTCTTGTGCGAATCTCGTCTTTCGCGATCATCGCATCTTTTAATTTGTTTCTTAGATCTTCTAAAATACTCATAAATTACCTCCTACGAAAGGATTTTATAGAACAACTGGGCATAGATCCTTGAAATCATCAAAAGATCATCTATGGATATTCTTTCATCTGGCTGGTGCTCTCTCGATTCATGGCCCGGGAAGGTTGGGCCAAAAGCGACTGCGTTGGGAATAGCCCTTGCGTATGTTCCCCCTCCTATGGCTATGAGATAGGCTTTTTGTCCTGTCATGTCTTCGTATACATCCGAAAGGATATGTATCAATTCATTGTCAGGAGAGACAAAAAGTGGATCATGATGATGACCTACCGACACCTTTAAACCTTTGAGGGCCTCTTCTATTTGCTTTTTTATCATCTTAAGATTGAAAAAGATTGGATACCTTATGTTAAGCACCATTTTCATCTTTTTCGGAGTTATTTCCATAAGGCCAAGGTTTACAGTCAGAGCACCGGACATTTCATCTCGGCCCGCTATGCCCAAAGATTTCCCATCTGTTTCGTATCCGACCTTTTGGGAAATATTTTTGATATGGCCCAGGATCTCTCCATCATCGAGATCAAGATTCCCGATCAAATCTAAAAGAGCGCTTATGGCGTTGATGCCTGCCGATGGATTTGCGCCATGTGCTGATTTACCCGTGGCAGTTATCTCAAGTCTATCTTTATCGATTGAAAAATTTATCTTCGCACCATTTGAAGGTTTGAAATTATTCAGTACATTCGTTGAAAATTTCTTGCTGTTTATTTTGAAGACAGCGCTCGCATTCTGAGCAACCATATTTGGAGCCTCTCCACCCTTAAGGGATATAATAGAAAGACTGCCATTTTTTGAAGATGGTTTTCTCGAAAGGCTTATTTCTATGTCAACGATACCCTTTTCGACGTTTATCATTGGAAATGCGCCATCAGGAGTTACTCCCCAATCGGGCTTTTTCTCATTTTTGAAATAATGTTTCATGCACTCCCATCCGGATTCTTCATTTGTGCCGAAGATGATCCGTATTCTGCCCTTTGGATTAATTCCAAAGTCTTTTACAGCCTTGAGAGCGAAAAAGGCAGCCATTATGGGGCCTTTGTCGTCTTCCGATCCTCTACCCCACAGGTATCCATCCTTGATTACCCCGCCATACGGATCTACCGACCAGCCAGTGCCTTCAGGAACGACATCCAAATGGCCAAGCACTCCGAAGACCTTTTGACCACTTCCAAATTCAACATGGCCTGCATAATTGTCGACATTTTTCGTTTTAAATCCATATTTTCTTCCGAGAGAAAGCGCATAATCAAGAGCCTTTTTTACCTCAACACCAAAGGGCGCATCTTTAGCAGGTGTTGATTTGTAAGATTTGAATTTTATGATCTCAGAGATCTCTTTTAACATTTCGTCTTTTAAAGAAAGTACAAGATTATCAAGATCTTTATTCATTCTTTTTCCTCCCGTCCAACTTCAAGAATTAATTCAATTATAGCATGCCAAACCTTGTGTGCTTTAAATCATTTTCTAAATGTATTAGGTGGTTCGCGGAAGGTAGAATTGATGATTTCCAATTGAAACCACATAAATTTACACACGTTATTTCGTCATTTCAATTTTGTCTGGTATAATAAAGATGTACAGGATCTGATGGAGGTTGAAGATGCAAAAGATATTTTTGAGTTCTAAAATTCACAGGGCAATTATTACTTCTAAGAATCTTGAATACGAAGGTTCAATAACAATCGATGGCACTCTTATGAGGGCTGCCGGAATCGAGGAAGGCGAACTCGTCCAGGTCGTAAATGTCAATAATGGAAATAGATTCGAAACTTACGCCATAAAGGGAGAAGAAAATTCAGGGATAATCTCTCTTAATGGCGCGGCCGCACGTCTCGGTGAGATTGGAGATACGGTCATAATAATGGCCTACGCTATCTTTGATATCAACGAACCTCACACTCCAAAGATCGTCTTCGTTGATTCAAAAAATAGAATCAAGATCAACTGATAAGTTCTTCCTTCCTTCCGAGTCTTTCACCTACTATAACTCCAACCATTGTTACCCCTCCTCCTATGTAAAGCCATAAAGAAGGGATATTTCTGAGTATAACCGCATCTGCTATGACCGAGACAACGGGTATTAGATATATGAAATTGCTTGTCGTCCTCGATCCAGCAGTTCTTACAGCGTAGTTCCATATAAGATAACCAAAGCCCGAACATAAAGTGCCGAGAAATAAGAGCCACAGTATCACATCAGTCCTAAAAAATGAAAGTACATCAGGTCTTCTTATGTACATCTCAACGGCTGAGAAAGGAATAAGGAAGATAAGGCCCCATTTTGTCATTTCAACGGTGGTCATAAGGTTATCATATCCGGAGAGCTTTTCAATGTAGAGAGTGTACATCCCCCATGATATTGCCGCCACAAGTACAAGTAGATCTCCTATAACGTCCCCTCTAAAATCAAATCCATTTGAAAGGATTATTATCGAAACACCAATTAAAGAGATAAAAGACATAACATAAAGAAGAATGTCGCTCATCTTTTTTCTCGATACGTCCATGATAAATATGGTAAAAATCGGAACTGTCGCAATCAAGATGGAAGCCTGAGCAGGCGTTGTAAAATTCACTCCGAAGTTTTCGAAGATAAAGTAAATCGTTATTCCCCAAAGGCCTGCAAGCATAGAGAGTACTTTGGCCTTTTTTGGGAGTTTTTGTCCGTTTGGCTTTATCTTTGAGAAGATCCAAAGTATAAAGAAGGAAATCATGAATCTAAACAAAGCCATCGTTATCGGAGGTATAACGCTCACGACAACCTTTATGGCAACAAAGGATATTCCCCAAAAGAAAATAACTAACAAAGCGAGAGAAATACTTACAGCGTTATTCTTCGTGTTCACTTGAAATTCTTGTCAGAGCCTCGACTATAGCGTAAGGCTGGATCAATTCACCGTCCTCTCTTAGCACCGTTTCAATTGGAATAGATCTTTTGTTTATTCTCATAACCTCACGTGCAAACTGTCCCATATTCATCTCGGCGACAACGATGCCATTTACGTGAGAAAGTATTTTTCTCAGAGGATTGGCAGGAAATGGCCATATAGTTATAGGCTTAAAAAGGCCTGCCTTTATTCCATTTGCCCTTGCGAGTTTTAAAGCCCTGTAAGCGCTTCTCGCTGTTGCTCCGTATGCTATTATCAGATATTCAGCGTCTTCGATCATGTAAGAATCGTATATGAGGATCTCATCAATGTGTAAATTTATCTTGTTTACAAAGTGCTTCACAAGTTTTGAGGCCTCGTCTGCATTTCCGACTGGGAAACCACTTTCATCGTGGAATAATCCAGAAACATGGAATCTCGTGTCTCCCATAGGGACTAAAGGCTGGATTTCGTCATCGAGTTCTGATTCTTCGAGGAAGGGCTGATATATTGTATTTTGATCGACGCTCGAAGATGTTATTCTGTCTACAATGGTGAACTCTTCTGGATCGGGCAGATAAAAGCTCTCTCTGAGATGGCCTATCGTCTCATCCATCAAGAATATAACAGGCGTTCTGTAAATTTCCGAGAAGTTAAAGGCCGTTACTATGTATCTGTAAATCTCTTCAACTGTGGAAGGATATAAAACTATCACTGCATGATCTCCGTGAGTTCCCCATCTTGACTGCATTATGTCTCCCTGAGCCGTTTTTGTCGGGAAACCGGTACTTGGCCCGGTTCTTTGAACATCGACAAAAACAACTGGTGTCTCCGTCATAGAAGCGTACCCAATAGCCTCTTGCATGAGACTGAAGCCCGGACCGCTCGTTGCCGTCATCGATTTAACACCAGCCAGAGAGGCACCTATTATTGCCGAAGCACTTGCTATTTCATCCTCCATCTGTATAAATGTCCCACCCACCTTCGGTAATTTTGCGGCCATAACCTCGGCTATATCTGTAGCCGGCGTAATTGGATAACCAGCAAAAAACCTGCATCCCGCAAGAATCGCGCCGCGCGCACATGCTTCATCTCCCTGCATAACAACGAATTTTTCACCCATCTGATTTTGCGAAGATTCTTCGCATTCCTCCTCTCATCTTTGTATTAATAATGAAAATAACTTGAACCTATGAACTCTCTTATTATGGAAGTAGAAGGTATGACATCAAAATCAACTATTGGCAAGAAATAATCAAGAAATCTTATAAGTCTCCTTGCCTGACTGTATTCGGCGGTGGAGTTATCAACCTGAAGCAAAAGTGGCATCGCGAAATTCTTTAAAACGGCAAGTTCATAAGGAAGTGCAGAGTTAAACATCACATCTGCCTCTTCCTGATAGGGGAAGATATTCTTTTCTTCTCCAATTCTAACATTCTGCCACATCTGCAAAGTCATAAGAGCGCTGTGACCTCTGAAATTGTAATCCCTTATCATCCTTCTTATTATTCTGACATCTGTTGTTGGAATCCTGTTGTCCTCATCAAGGCTGGTCTGGGTGAGAGCGCTAACGTAAACTTTGTAGACAAAAGAAGGATCGAAATTCTTCGTCATCAAAGGATTAAGACCGTGAATGCCCTCAACGACAAGAATAGTCTTTTCTGTTGGTTTTATCATTTCTCCTTTGTATTCACGCTTTCCCGTCTTGAAGTTGAATTTTGGAAGTTCTACAGTTTTTCCGCTGAAGATGTCATTCATATTTTGAGAAAAAAGTTCAAGATCTAAGGCTTCTATCGACTCAAAATCTGGCTTCCCATCCGGACCCAGTGGCGTTTTATCCCTTTCAACAAAATAATCATCGAGAGAAATGGCATATGGCTCAAAGCCATTGACCCTCAATTGCAAAGACAATCTCTTTGAAAATGTCGTTTTTCCAGAGGAAGATGGCCCCGCGCAAAGCACAAGTTTGACGCTTCCTTTGGAAGTTATCGTATCTGCTATTTTTGATATCTCTTTTTCATGGAGCAACTCGCACATCATTATAAGTTCGCGTGCCTTGCCATCGGCAACTATTTTGTTCAAATCTCCCACGGTCTCCATTCCAACGATCTTTCCCCATTTTGCTCTGTCCTCGTAAGCTTTAGCCATCTTTACCTGCGGAACATAAACGGGTAATTCATTCGGAGATGTTATGTCGGGATGAACGAGGACAAATCCTTCGTTAACTTTGACCACATCGAAGAGAGTGATATATGAGGTAGAAGGTACCATGTGACCGTAATAATAGTTGAAATAATTTTCGAACCAGTAAACATTTATCGTGGACTTTGTTCTATACTTTAAAAGTTCTATCTTGTCTTTCATTCCATTTTTTTCAAAAAGTTCAAGGGCGTCGAATTTGTAAAGTTCTTCTTTTAAGAATGGTATATCCATCTCGACAAGTTCGCGCATCTTATCCTTCAAATTTTTGAGATCTTCTTCTGATGGCACCCATCCGTCGAATTCACAGTATATACCCTTTCCAAGAGAATATCTGACACGCATTTTTTTGTCTGGAAAGATCCTTTTTGCCGCAACGTATGCCAAAAACATAAGCCCTCTTTGATATATCCTGACACCATCTTCACTTGTCAGATCGATAAAATCAAGCGTGCCATCTCTTTCTAAAGTTTTCGAAAGTTCTCTTATATCGTTATTGAAAAGTGAAGCAACTATCTTTGAAAAATAGAATTTTTGATACTCTTTTGCTATTCCTTCAATGACTGTTCCCTTGGGATATTCAACTATTTTGTTTAGTTTTGCTATTTTGATCTTTAACATATCGTCCATTTTTAGCCCTCCTCTTTCTCATGACCCACAAAAAAGATATGAGTAAAATACCTATTATTATATAAAAAGCAATCGCTGTTAGATCATGAATACCCCTGTACTTTATGGCAATAATTGAAAATAGTATACTTATCGCGTACATAAAAAGGACGGCAGTGATTTGAGAAAAGCCTATATCGAGCAATTGATGATGTATATGCATTTTATCAGGAAGAAAAGGATTATGGCCACCAAGGATCCTTCTTGCAAAAGCATAAATTGTATCCAAAATTGGAAACCCAAGGGCAAGTAGCGGCACAGCAAGCGAAAGAGTAGACGCGGAAAGAGATGCTCCCTTTATCGCTATAAGTGCGAGAGAAAAACCGAGTAACTGACTTCCAGTATCTCCCATGAAGGTCTTGGCTGGGTGAAAGTTGTACCTCAAAAATGCCACAGCGGAAGCAAAGATAGAAATAGCGACAAGCGTTGCAGTTACATCTACTCTTGAGGCAGTTATCGCTATCGTAAATGCGGATATTGCACTTATTCCGGCGGCAAGACCGTCAAGACCATCTGTAAGGTTTATAGCGTTTGTAACGCCAACAAGCCATATCAACGTAAGTATGGGGCCGAATATTCCGAGATTTATGCTCCCACCGAAAGGATTGTTTATATGATTTATATTTGTGTCTACAAGAACAATAGCAAGAATAGAAGCGATGATCTGGATAAGAAATTTCCACTTGAAAGAAAGGCCTTTTACATCATCTATGAATCCCATAATCGTTATGATTGAAAAAGGAATGAGAGACCAAAATACCCATGTCATCCTTGTTATTATGCCGGTGATTATCATGCCGGCAAATATTCCACTGGCTATTCCTATACCGCCTATCCTCGGGGTCGGATTTTTGTGTATCTTTCTCTTGTCCGGAATATCGACAAAGTTGTGCTTTTTTGCGAATGTTATGGCCAGCGGTGTTATTAAGATCGTTGCTAAAAAGGCTATTAATCCAACTATAACTCTGTCCAAGATTATCATTCCCTAAAATTTGAGATAATTTTTGATTCTTGCTATCCCTTTTTTAATCTCTTCTTTTGAAGTCGAAAAGGATATTCTCGCGAAGCCCGGAGCGTAAAAATCATCTGCAGGAATAACTGCAACTCCGGCCTGTTTTATCATATCGAGGCAAAGTTCTTCGGTACTTTTCCCTTTCAAAAAGTCTCTTAGATCGATCATCACGTAAAAAGCACCCTTGGGTTTGAAGAATTTAAGTTTTGTGTCTTTTAAAAGGTCCGATATAAGGTCCCTTCTCTCCCTGAATTCTTTCACCATATAAGATGTATCAACTTCAAGCGCTTTTACGGCGGCTATCTGGGTTATTGAATTGACATTTGAAGTGGTGTGAGACTGGATCTTTGAGATTTCTTTTATTACGTTAGATGGTCCAGCGCAGTATCCAATTCTCCATCCGGTCATTGCATAACTTTTCGAGAATCCATTTATCGTTATAGTTCTATCGCGCATTTCATCAAATGATCCAATGGAGACGTGTGGTAAATCGTAAGAAAGTTTTTCATATATTTCGTCTGTCACAACAAACAAATCGTGCTTTTTTACAAAATTCGCTATCATCTCAATTGTTTCTTTTGGATAAACCGCTCCCGTAGGATTATTTGGCGAATTCATCAAAATGGCCTTTGTCCTTGAAGTCAAAAGTTTTTCAAAGTCAGAAATTGAAGGTATATATTCATTTTCCGGATATGTGTTAAGTATGACAGGTTTGCCCTTCCACATCTCTATTTGAGGAACATAACTTACCCATGCAGGTGCTATGACAATGACTTCATCTCCCGGTTCAAGGATTGCTCCAAAAGCATTAAAAAGTGCCTGCTTTCCTCCATTTGAAACGACGATTTGATCCGGATTGTAAAAGAGGCCATTTTCATTTCTTAATTTTTTGGAGATTGCATCCCTCAATTCTTCGATTCCGTTTGAATTAGTGTATTTTGTAAAATTGGCGTCTATGGCAGATTTTGCAGCGTCTTTTATAGGCTGAGGAGTTGGGAAATCGGGCTCTCCCGCGGTAAAGAGGACCACGTCATTACCCGCTTTTTTCATCTCCTTGGCTAAATTGTCTATTTTCAAAGTTGTCGAAGTTTTTATATTTTTCATTATTGAGGAGAGTCCCGACATATTTTCACTTCACAATCATTTGAAATTCGATGTTACCATTGCTATCATTTCTCGCCTGAATTACGACTCCAGAGTTAACATTATATTGTAGCATATTCTCGATGGCACCCGAAGAGTTAATATAAACTGTTAAAAATGAATTTTGCCAAAGTTGTGAAGAAAGTGACGGTAAGATGCCCATGCTATTGGCAGGCTTCGCTTTGGAAAGGTATTTGACAAGTTCATCTGGCTGCATATTAGAAGAGACTATTTTGTCGGGATATATTATCGTATAGTCATGAATTGTCCTTGTTCCTTCCGTGGTATCGTACCTTAAAACTGTATGTCCCTGCCACGTGAATGTTCCATTTGCATCCTTTGAGAGTGTGGGTATCTGCGGAGAAATATCTTTAGACAGGTACATAGTCATCACATAATCTTGAGAAGAGACAAGGTTTGCCTGTGCAAAGGCCTTACCATTTAAATAGTTGATGACATTTGAAATATCAAATTCGACGTTGTTTTTAAGGTATGGCTTTAAAATATTGTAAAACTGCGAGGGGTTTGAAATATCAGCGCTTATCCATATATCGCCAGTCGCTGGATTTGTCGCAAGTGACAAAGAATTAACCTTTGAAGATATAACGGCATTTTTTAGATTTTGGTCTTTGTAGATCAAGTTATCTTTCCCGTAAACGTAAAGTTGACCGTTTGAGACAATGCCATAAGCGTAACCATCATTTTGATTAACGAGATTTGTAGAGGCACCAGTTAAGAAATTACCATTCCACGAAGAGACGAACCATGCGTTTTTGGGATAAGAAATATTGAAAGAAAATGATTTATTTGAAGCATTTGCATTGATGGCATCACTTATCATAGATGTTGAATTGGAGATTATAGTGTATCCAGAATCAGAGTAGAAATAAACCGTAACGCCGTTGAACGTTACACTTTGAATTTTTTTACCATTTACATTCGCACTGCCTATCTGGCCACCTATCAAAGACTGTATGAATTTAACAATCACTGTTGAATCACCTTTTCCGACAACGGCAATATCCTTTTGATTTGCATCAATAAAGATGACAAAATCATTCAATGTGAAGGACCATATCTGCGATGATTTGAAATTTAAAGAATTGGCTGTATTACTGACTGAGGACTGAACAAGGCTTTCGAGTCCGAGATCATTAAGCAAGAATGAAAAGATTGGCACATTTGTTTTAAGCGAGTCGTAATTCGGGCCATTGTTCTGGAATAAAAGAACAAGATTTGCATTTTGTGGAACATAATTTAGAACTCCTGCGAAGATAGAAGAAGCGATCAAAACCACAAAGCCTAAGATGGTTATTTTTTTTATCATTGAAAAAACCTCCCTTCGATTAAAAGCCATTAAATTATATCATTTTTGAACTCTATAATGAACCACGAAATCCGCTCCCAACATTTCTATATTCAAAAGATTCAATTTGATGTCTTTAGATACATCTAAAAGATCTATCCCATCTATGAAAATCGGCTCATAAGTCAAGTATAGTTCGTCTACAAGGTTTTCATTCATAAAGAGTGTAAAAATTTCCCGACCTCCGATAATGGCAAGATAAGAATATCCTAATTCTTCGGCAAAGTGAATTATTTGCTTAGGTGGATCTGACGTATAAATAAGATTTTCTGATCTGCCTTTATTTGGATTACGTGTCATCACTATATTCATTCTATCTTTAAGAGGACCTCTGAAGGTTTCAAAAGTCTTCCTTCCGCAAACAACAATTCCTATCTCCTTTGTCTTCTTCTTAAACCATTCAAGATCATCTTTTGAACTCCAGTCTATCTCTGAACTTCCAAATCGCGCGATCTTGCCGTTTGCACTTAAAACGGCAATTACAATAACCTTCATCGGGATCACTCCTTAGAATATTTTTACATAATTTTACTACGGAAAATAAAAAGCAGGGTAACAAATAACACGTAATGGGTGACTTGTAGCAGGTAAAATTGAGAATTAAAAATTGAAAATTGGCAATTAAAACTTTTTATTCTTTATCAATCACTTCTCGTTGATGCTATTGGCTATAAGTCATACGTCAATTCATTTCCAAAGGCTGTTAAGATAAAAGGAGGAAATGGAGATGTAGGAATACGCGAATATGTTCAATAGTTGGATGTGATTAAGAATGGATGTTTACATTCGCTGTAACATGCCAGATCATTTATTTGTTTTGATTCTTTGACTTGATGGAATAATTTTTTTGTGATAAAATAAACTTGAAACAGGTTTTAACAGGGAAGTTCGGTGAGAATCCGACATGGTCCCGCCACTGTAACCGGCGACGAAATCTGCAAATGCCACTGGGGAACTGGGAAGGCGCAGATAGAGGATGACCCGGAAGTCAGGAGACCTACCTGTTTCGAAATGTTCACAAACGCTCGCGCGAAGTGTTTGGCATGGTAAAAATGGGAAACCAGCCG
>PNIW01000001.1 GCA_002878315.1 Mesoaciditoga sp.
GGGCTGAAAGGCCCGCTTATTCTTCAACCGATCCTTTGAAAAATTTCCAGAAAAAGACGGCATTTAAAAATTGAAATGCTGCCGCAATAAGCAATGGCATCTCTACCATCGAAAGGTCTATAAGATAACCTCCTATCGCCGGTCCGAAAGAGGAAGTTATCTGCTGTGGAAGGTTGCTCAACGACGCTACAGTGGCCCTTTCTTCGCTTTTTGCCTGACTCATCACGAATGATTGGCGGAGAGGATTTCCTATCGCGATTACCATCATCCTTATCGCAAATAAAATGCTCGCAAGCAAAAAGGTTGGCATAAAGGCCATCAAAACAAGGGATGCAACACCCAAAAGCCTCGTAATGACTATAGTTCTAATCGATCCCCATATCTTTGCAAGAAGTGGCGCTATTAAAAAGGGAATTATCGCCATGATATTGATTACAGTGTAAAGAATTCCAATAGAGGCAGTATTCGCACCGTATCTAATGAAAAACCAGTAAACAAGTATCGGGCCTAAAAATCCTATTCCGAAGCCATTTAAAGCGTTTGTTATAGAGAGTTTTCCCACAAGGCCCCATGAAATTTTGAACGCGCCGGCTCTTTTTTGCCTGTTTTTATCTTCCTTTATTGGAATGGTCAAAAAGACCATTACAACGTAGATAGCAGATGCGAGCGCCATTAAAAAGAGATAACTTCCACGCCATCCAAGGTTAAATAGGTTATCGTAATAAGAAGGAATAAGCGCTAAAAGAGAGCCGACAGCGCTTCCTATCGTTCCAAAGATCGAAAGATAACTGAAGGCATGATTTCTAAAGGCAGGTTTGACGCTTTCGCTTATCAAAGCCTGCTCGGCTGGGTAAAATGGGCCAAAAGCACCTCCACTACCGGCTCCCCCACCCCGGCCAATCGTTCCGGCAGCAATAAGTGCCATCAGAATATAGTAATTCGTGGTAAAGAGAAAACCAGCGGCACTGATGGCACTTATAACCGTCATAACTATAATGACGAGTTTTCTTCCGTACTTATCGGCAAAAAAGCCAACCAAAATTGAAAAGAAGAGCGAAACGACTATCGTGACAGTGAAAATAAAACCTATCTGGACTCCCGAAAAGCCCAATTTTGAAAGGTAAATCGCGACTATTATTACCAAGAATCCCTGGGCCATACTTCTTAAAAGACGGCCCATCATTAAAAGAGCGAGGTTATGGTTTAGCCATTCTATTTTTTTCAATTGCCTGTGTCATCTGCCCTTCTAACATTTTCGAATATCTCAAGGAAATTTTTGTAAATTTGAATATTGTCCTTTATCTCTGAAGCGAGAATATCGAGCGTTTCAATTCCTGCCTGCGTGATCTCGTAGATGTGACGTGCGGGACCAGAGCCCGAGGTATCCCACCTTGAGGTTATTAAACCCTTTTCTTCTAAACTTCTAAGCATTTTATATATCGCGGTTTGATCCGGTAGATACTCTTCAAATCCAAATTCTCTCAATTTATCCATCAACTGATATCCGTAAGATGGCTCTTTGTAAAGGGCGAGAAGCAAAAATGGCCCTATGAATCTCACTCTCATTCCGTGTCTTCTTCCAAAACCACGTCCCTGACGCATTTTAACCTCCACTTTATCTTTATCAACGTATATTTTATCATTTTTTAACGGTTTTTCTTGCTTTTGTTTCAAAATAATGGTAAAATTAATCTGGATTAAAAAGGTATAGATTTACAAGGAGGCCTAATATGGAATTAATCAAGATTATCGATCTTCATGCATCGATTGGCGAAAAGGAAGTCATAAAGGGAGTTAACCTTACAGTGAACAGAAACGAGATCCATGCGATCATGGGACCTAACGGTGCTGGCAAAACCACACTTATAAATGTCATAATGGGAAATCCAAAATACAGAGTTACATCCGGAGAGATTTTATTTGAAGGTAAGAGTATACTCAATTTAAGCGTTGATGAAAGGGCAAGATTGGGCATATTCCAGTCCTTTCAATATCCCGAAGAAATATCCGGAGTAACCTTCATGAATTTTTTACGTCTCGCCTATGAAAAAATGCATCCTGATCAGAAGATGAGTGTGCTTGAATTTGGAGACATGATGGTAAAGATCGCCGATTCTCTTAAGATGGATCATAATTTCCTTAAAAGATACGTCAATCTTGGCTTTTCAGGAGGAGAAAGGAAAAAATCCGAGATTCTTCAATTGAGCGCTTTAAATCCAAAGATAGCATTGCTCGACGAGACGGATTCTGGTCTTGATATAGACGCTTTAAAGATAGTATCCGAAGGAATAAACAATGCATCCAAGAATGGCATGGCAGTTGTACTGGTGACACATTACAAAAGAATCTTAGATTATGTGAAACCAAAATTCGTACACATATTCATAGACGGGCGCATAGTAAAAACCGGTGGAATAGAACTTGCCGAAGAATTGGAAAGAAATGGGTATGAGGAAGTGAGAATATGACAAATAACGCGCTTTCGAAAACAGAACCTGGTTTAAATAGGAGGATCATAGAGGAAATATCCGAATCAAAAAATGAGCCTTTGTGGATGAAAGATATAAGAATGAAATCTCTTGAATATTTTTTAAATAGGCCTAATCCAAACTTTGGAGTGGATATATCGGCCCTTGATCTCAACTCTATAGTCAATTACGTAAAGCCTGGTGCTCAAAATGAAAGATCGTGGGAAGATGTGCCGGAAGATATAAGAGAAAACTTCGAAAAACTCGGAATACCGCAGGCAGAAAGAGAAGCCCTTGCGGGCGTTGGTGCCCAGTATGACTCCGAAATGGTATATCACAACATGAAAGAGTCCTTAAAAAAACTCGGCGTCATCTTTCTCGAGATGGGAACGGCCGTCAGAGAATATCCAGATCTCGTTAAAAAGTACTTCATGCACCTTATTCCGCCAAATGATCACAAATTTGCCGCACTCCATGGTGCAGTATGGAGCGGAGGCACTTTTATATATGTGCCGCCAAATGTAAATGTGCCTATGCCGATACAATCGTATTATCTCATGGGATCTCCCGGAATGGGCCAATTTGAACACACGCTTATAGTTGTCGATAAGGGATCAAAATTGGAATTCATAGAAGGATGTTCGGGCCAAAATTATTCGGTAAGCAATTTACATGCCGGTGCCGTTGAAATATACGTTGAAGAGGGTGCAACCGTTAAATTCTCAACGATAGAAAACTGGGCAAAGAATACCTACAATCTGAACACAAAACGCGCTTCTGTTGACAAGGACGGAACTATAATATGGATCTCCGGAACTATGGGATCGGCCAAAACCATGCTGTATCCGTCGAGCATACTTAAAGGCAAGGGCGCAAGGGCAGAATATACAACTATAACCTATGCAGGGCCCGGCCAGCATCTCGATACCGGAACGAAGGTCTTTCACTTTGCCCCATACACGTCTTCAAAGGTAGACTCGAGAAGTATAAGTTTTGGTGGAGGATACGCATTTTACAGAGGACTTGTGAGGGTATCGGAGTCGGCGATCCATTCAAAATCTTCGGTCGATTGTTCTGCCTTAATGGTCGACAACGTCTCAAAGTCCGATACTCTTCCTATAATAGAGGTTATGAATAATCAATCGGAAATAGGCCATGAGGCATATGTTGGAAAAATAAATGAGGATCAAATATATTACCTTATGAGCAGGGGACTTACAGAAGATGACGCAAAGGCACTTATAGTAAGAGGATTCCTCGATCCATTTATAAAACAGTTGCCTTTCGAATATGCAGTCGAATTCAACAGAATAATAGACATGCATTTCAATTCAAAGATAGGGTGATGGACATGTTTACAAGGGTAGAGCCGAAAAGGCAAAGTTTCACCGTAAAGGAAGATTATGGATGGGAAGATATACAAAACAAAGACGGATCTCTTTACGATCTGCTTTCGGATTATTTATCTTATGATTTTCCACTTTGGAAAAGACTTGAATTTTCCGATTTCAAAAAATATCCCATTAAAAAATATTCAGGGAATTTTTTGAGGAATGGGAATTTGCTTCTTACGCAAGATGCCATGAAAACCGAATTAAGAGATTTTACAACGGGAAAATTCGCTGGCGTTGATCCAAAATTCGTCATGATGGCTCTTATTTTTTTTAACAGCGGCGTCTTTGGAAAGATCGATAAAAATGAAAGGATAAATCTCGATTATGATTTGAAAGACAACAAAGTTGTAATAGAGAATTCCGGCCTCATTTTGGAAGAAGACTCCTCTGTCATAATGATAAGATCGTACAGAGGGGAAGGAAAACTTTTAAATTCGGCTTCAAAATACCTGCTCAGGGCCGGATCGAAGTTGAAAATCTTCAACGTCATAATAAGTCCAAAGACCGATCTTGTAATCTCTTCAAGTTTATATAACCTCGAGGAGAACGCATCTTTAGAGGTTTACGATGTTATCTTCGGGGGCGAGAAGACGGCCATAGATCACACGGCGAATCTGAATGGAGACTTCTCAAGGGCCACATTCAAAACAGTTTACTTTGCACGTGGAAAAGAAAGGATGGATCTAAGAAATTCTCTAAACCATTTTGGAAGATCCACGTACGGAAGAATAGAAACAAACGGCTCCCTCTCAGATGAAGGATACTCCGTCGTCAGGGGAAATATAGAAATAAAGAGTACGGCCGTCGGAGCAGACTCAGAAGAAAGAAGCAATACCATCAGCCTTTCGAAAAAAGCCAGAGCCGATTCGATCCCTTCTCTTTACGTTGATAACAACGACGTGATTGCAAAGCACGGTGCCTCCATTGGAAATATAGACGAAGATAAGTTATACTATCTTATGTCAAGAGGACTCGATGAGAGGTCTGCGATAAGATTGATAGTGTCGGGCATTTTCGAACCTATAATAAATGAGATCCCTCCTGACAATTCTAATCTAAAAGAGGAGATCGAAAATGCAATATCCGTTAGGATCTGAGGTAAAAAAAGATTTTCCAATTCTTTCGACGATTTTACCTAATGGAAAGAGACTCGTTTATCTTGATAACGCGGCCACGACACAAAAGCCTATTCAGGTTATAAATGCGGTGGCAGATTTTTACAAATTCACCAATGCAAATGTCGCAAGAAGCGCTCATTACCTTGGTGAAAAAACAACCATTGCTTACAACGATGCAAGAAAAGAGGTTGCAAAATTCATAAATGCTGACTACGACGAAATAATCTTTACCTCCGGAACGACCGAATCGATAAACACGGTAGCCTATGGATGGGGAGATGAAAATCTGTCGGAAGGTGACGAGATCGTCGTTATGACAAGCGAGCATCACAGCGATTTCGTTCCATGGCAGCAACTTGCGTTAAGAAAAAAGGCGCATTTTAAAGTGGTACCTCTGCGCGAAGATGGAACAATAGATATCGATACGATAAAACGATACGTAAGTCCAAAGACAAAAATCGTCGCATGCGCCGGAATGACGAATTCATTTGGCGTTATAAATCCCATCCAGGAGATAGGCCATATAGCCCACAAATTAGGCGCAGTTTTTGTCGTGGACGGAGCCCAGTCAGTTCCATCAATGCCGACAGATGTAAAACAAATAGATGCCGATTTTCTCTCCTTTTCGGGGCATAAAATGCTCGCTCCCATGGGAATAGGGGTGCTTTACGTAAAAAGATCAATAATCGAGAGTTTAAAGCCATTTCTTACCGGTGGCGGGATGATAGATGAGGTAAAAAATGATTCAACGACCTTTGCCTGTGCACCGGACAGGTATGAGGCCGGGACTCCGAATGTGGAAGGCGCCATAGGTCTTGCAACTGCCATAAAATATTTGAAAAAAATAGGAATGGGAAGGATTTTGGAACACGAAAGAGATTTACTTGCTTACGCGTATGAAAAATTAAGCTCTGTAGATCGCGTCATACTCTACGGCCCAAAGGACATAGAAAAGAGAGGTGGAATCCTGTCTTTTAACATCAAAGGTATCCATCCCCATGACGTTGCCTCGATATTGGACGCAAACGGGGTGGCAATAAGAAGCGGTCACCATTGTGCCCAGCCGATTTTAAGATCTCTGAATGTGGAATTTATGGCAACGGCAAGGGCAAGTTTTTACGTTTACAACGAAAAATCAGACATAGATGTACTTGTAGATGCAATTGAAGATGCAAAGAGGCGATTTTTATGAGAGATTTTTCAGATCTTTATGCGGAAATAATAATGGATCACCAGAAACATCCAAGAAATTTCGGGACGCTTCCGATTTTCGATAAAGAAGTCCAGATGACCAATTCTTCGTGCGGTGATCAGATCTCGTTGCAAGTAAAATTCGAAGATGGAAAGATAAAGGACATAAAGTTCATGGGAATTGGATGTGCCATAAGTATGGCCTCGGCCTCTGTAATGACAGAAATTGTAAAGGGAATGGATGTGAAGGAGGCAAAAAAGATATCAGGTGAATTCATAGAAATGGTAACAAACGGCAAAGAACCTGCCGATGATCTCAAAGACGCCCGGGCCTTCAGTGGCGTTAACAAATATCCAATGCGCGTGAAATGCGCCACGCTCGCATGGCATGCCATCCAAAAGGCACTTAGCGATTAGAGGCCTTCCCTATATATGTTTTTAATTTTCCGAATTTGAAGGCTATGTACCTTTCCTCTATTTTGAAAGATAAAGGTTCCTTTCCGTTGTAAAGGGAGTTAAAACCAGAAAAGTGGGTGTTAAAGTAAATACTTCCCGGCCTTAATTCAGATAGTTTGTGGATATCCTCATGGCCATTTGCCACAAGCCTTCTCAGAGAAGATCTGCCTTCTGTACAGAACAACTGGTAGGCAATAACCGGATCGGACCCTATCAAAAGTATTGAGTGTTCGATATAACTATCGTTGTAGACTATTAATTCGAGTTCCCGGCCCTTCACATCTTTGTGCATGTAAAGTATGACATCTTCAAAATCTTGAACAAATTGATTAGAATTTGAGAACTCTTGGATCATCTTTACCAAGATCATTATGGATTCATAAGTTATCGCAGCGCCTGTTGCATAGATCGAAAAGGCGACGAGTAATTCAATTATTACCGATCCTGAAAGTTTCCCCCGTGACTGTGGATTTGTATTCACTGGTTTCCCCCAAATTTATCAATGAAAGATCATCGTAAGACAGATTCGAAATCGAGATGATCTGAGATAGTTCTGTAGATCCTTTCTCTATCTGTCTTTGATTTCTCATCAAGGATAAAAAGGCAGAATTAACTATCAAAAACAAAACAAAAGACAAAATCAAAAATAAAAGAGATTCAATGAGTACGGATCCTTTTTTCATTTTATGAAAAAAAAGTACATTATCACCATGGCTGTTCCGACTATTCCCGCGACAAGGATAACCGCTATAAAGATATCCGCAAGATGGAGATGTACCTCTTCCTCATCATTTTTAACCCTTGTTTGACGTGGCGCTGTGGACTGAGAACTGCCTATGATCGGAACTCCCACAGATGTCGTCATCAAATTCATGCTGTTTAACACTATGGCTTTGAAGTAAAAATTCTGGCATTCTATTTTTATAAGAGTGAAATCCTCTCCAAACTCCGGAACGAATTCTTTTGATATTATCCTTCCGACAAGAGGGGAAAGATTTTCACCCTGTGCGTTAAAATCGTCCGGAAACTTTTTAAGCATTTCTGCTTTTACCTGATCATTTGCGAATCTCAAAACGGTAAAATAAATCTTCTCTCCTATTCTGAAATCATTTATCGATTTTCCGGCAATTGGATCAACTATAGGATAGGCCTCCGAAAGGTCCTTGAGATCGTCCCTCTTTATGGCCTTGAAAGCATCTTCGCTGTTTCCAACTTTAGACAGTTGCTTCGAAAACTCGGCAAATGTCATCTCCTGGATGTCCACACTCATCTTAATTGAATCGACCCATTCCTTGAAAAAATCTTCTATTATAGAACCTATAACTTCGACGTCGGCATTTTGAATCGCGATTTTAATTCTGTGCTTAAAGGATACGTCCGAATTTATCTTTTTGCTTATGAATTTTTCAAGATCGCTGTTCATCTCCTTTATCTCGGGAGAACTTTTGACCATCCTGTTTTTTATCTGCGGTATCCTCAACTGGATCAACTTGAAATCATCTTTGAAACTGACATTTATCATCGAAGAAAAACTCAGCGGATATTGAATAACATCGTACTTGAAATCTCCGCTTCCTGTGATAAGGAAGTATCCTATGTACCCTTCAAGCGTTACCTTGCTCTGGCCCGCGAACTTTATAATGGATATATCGCTCATTCTGAAAAGATCACCATATTCTTACCTTTTTGCTTTCCTATCTCGAGCAATTTTTCTCCCAAATCGAGAAGTTTTGCGATTTCTTGTGAATCCTCTGGAAAGGTAACGACGGAAATAGTACATGTCATACCGATCATCTTGCCATCTATTTCGAACTTTTGAGCGGCGAATGATTTGTTTATTCTTTTCGCTATGGATATGACATTTTCTCTCGGAGTTTCAGTCACAAGTATCAAAAATTCATCAACCCCTATCCTCGCTACCATGTCAAGAGGAACTCTTACGGCATTTTTGAGAAATTTACCAATTTCCCTCATCAAAATATCTATCTCCTGCTTTTCAAGCATCTTCGTTCTCTGCTCAAAGTCATCTATATCAAAGAAGATCAGGGCGCACTTCAGGTTCATTTCAAAGGCCTTAGAATAAATGAAGTTCAAATATGCAAGCATGTGATCGCGCGAGTAAACCCTCGTTACGGGATCTATAACCTCATGTGTGCCTATTTTGTTAACGACATTTTCGAGGTTATCAAATTCGCGCCTGACAAGTTCGTTGTACTGATTTATGAGAGTCTCCATTTGCTCTATCTGGCTTTCGTACCATTTTATCCTTTCTTTGAGATGCTCATTTTCCCTCTTTAAATTTTCAATCTCATCTGCCATTTTCATTCCCCCTTAGATGGAAAGAACCTGTCTATTTCCCTTTTCGCATTCTCCTGAGAATCGGAAGCGTGGACTAAATTCACAGTAACGTTGAGTGCGAGATCGCCTCTGATAGTTCCCGGCAAGGCCTCAAGAGGAGAGGTTTTACCTATCATCATTCTTACGATTTCGACGGCATTATCACCTTCTAAAACCATCGCGACTATTTTGCCACTTGTAATGTAATTTATGAGTTTTTCGTAGTAAGGCCTTCCCTTGTGTTCTTCATAGTGGGCCTCGGCAAGCTTTTTGTCCATCTTAAACATTTTCATTTCAACGATTTTAAAACCTTTTTTCTCAAAGCGCGAAACTATCTCTCCGATAAGGCCCCTTTCAACGCCGTCTGGCTTTATAAGGACCAGCGTTCTTTCCAACATCATCCCTCCTTAAATATTCAATAAGACTATCCTCAAAGAGCAACGGAAAGCCTCTTTGCGCAAAGACGGGATCATCACCGAATTTTTCGATAACATCATCAATTTTATTAGATTTTATCATAAAAGAAAGGGATTTAAATTTTTCGAGATAAATCATCATTTCATCCACTTCTTTTACGCTTCCGATCGAACCATGGCCTGGGACAAACCACTTCAAATTTTCATTTTTCAACTTACCAAGGATCTTTATCCATGAGTCTATATCAGATTCAGAAGTTATTTCTGCGTGATAACCGGAAAAGAGAAGATCACCACAAAAACATATTCCATTTGGCCAAACTTTGATTATCGAAGAATCGGGCGTGTGGCCTCCAACGCGCAAAATCTCGATCTTTTTATTTCCGAGATCTACGGTCATCTTTCTGTTAAATGTGATCGATGGAAAGACTATGCGTGCATCTTTCAATTCTTTTTGAATAATGGGCTCAAGCGAGGATCGAAATTTCTCGAAATCTATTCGTTCTAAATAATCCTTCGTCATTTCACTCGAGATGACTGGTGCCTCTATGGCGCAATTACCGAGAGTATGATCAAGGTGATAATGTGTGTTCACAACGTACAGGATAATCTTTGACGAAATCGAAGAGATAAAATCCATCAATCTGATGGCCTTTGATGGGAAAAAGGTCGAATCGACAACGATGATTCCCTTTTTTCCTATCACAACGCCTGCATTAGACGCCCCGTTAAGATTTTCCGTGACAAATACGTCTTCACCTATGGAGATCATTTCTACCTCTCAAAACGCTCGACTATCTCTACAGAGATCACAGAATCGACTATGAGCAAAGAACTCTCCTTGTATTTATCTGGGCAGAGGGCTGTAAAATCATTCCCTATCTCCATTTCGAATCTTTCTGAATCCGATTCGACGGAAAAATCGTAATTCGTACCGTTGAATTTCAAACTTATCTTGCTCGGATACCTGAAGAACTCAACGGAATCTTTTGAATTTATAACCACAAATTGAGGTTCATGATTGAATAACCATTCGGCCACAAATCTTCTTGATTTTTCACTCATCTTTTCCCCCATCAAAAAATAAGAACGGATCCTTCGATCCGTTCTATTTTACCATAGTTTTTCAATACTTGTCTCTTTGGGAAAATTTATCGAATTCGTCAAGATGGGAAAACTCGGGCGATTCGACCCATTCGTCTCCCTTTCTTATGAATTCCATCAAATTTTCAAGTATCGTTTGATGCTTTTTTTCTTCTTCGGACAATTTCAAAAGTATCTCTTTTTCATCCTTGTTTGTCGATTTTTTTGCCTCGTTAAGGTATAGATCGACACTCCGCTTTTCCATCTCTATTGCCTGTTTGTAGATATCAAAGACATTGACATCTGCTTTGAAATTCTCCTTTTTGTTTATCATCTCTGAAAAGAGGTTTTTTGTCGTTTTAAAGGTGTCCGTACCTTTGTAATTGTAAGATGATTTTTTGAATCCATTTATTATGTCATAATGTCTCTGTTCATCGCGCGCGAGCATGTCAAAGATCTGCTTTATTCGTAAATCTTTGCTCTCTTTTGATTGCTTTTCATAAAAGGCTTTTCCGTCTAATTCCATCTTTAAAGCATAATCTATGGCATTCATCACAACGCCTCCTCGCTCAATTTTTTGTAAATCTCATATCTTTCCTTTGCCTGTTCGGCCGCCAATTTGAACAGTTGATCGGCGATCTCGGGAAAGGTGATCTTAAGTGAAGAGTACCTTACCTCGCTCATGAGAAAGTCTTCGAATGAAGCCTTAGGCTCT
Source organism: Mesoaciditoga sp. (assembly GCA_002878315.1). Classification (GTDB taxonomy): domain Bacteria; phylum Thermotogota; class Thermotogae; order Mesoaciditogales; family Mesoaciditogaceae; genus Athalassotoga. The sequence continues at coordinate 11,179 of PNIW01000001.1, forward strand.
TTCGAATCAAGCACGAACGGATTCTTTCCTTCTTTGCGTAGCAATGGATTGTACCTGTAAAGATGCCAATATCCTGATTCGACGGCGCGCTTTTCCTGTTCGGCCATCTTTCCCATACCAGCCTTTATTCCGTGATTTATACACGGAGAGTAAGCGATTATCAAAGAAGGACCGGGATAACTTTCCGCTTCCAAAAATGCTTTGAGAGTCTGGTTCATATTTGCACCCATAGCAACCTGGGCCACGTAAACGTATCCGTAAGTCATCGCCATCCTTCCAAGATCCTTTTTGACAGTCTTCTTTCCGGATGCCGCAAACTGTGCGACGGCCGCTTCCGGAGTAGACTTTGATGCCTGGCCTCCAGTGTTTGAGTAAACTTCGGTATCAAAGACAAGCACATTTATATCCTCACCGGAGGCGAGTATGTGATCGAGACCACCATATCCTATGTCGTACGCCCATCCATCTCCTCCGAAGGCCCAGATGGACTTCTTAACAAGCATGTCTCTTCTTTCCTTTATCTCTTTTAAGATCTCCATAGCCCTTTTGTTTTCAACCTTTGTATCGAGAACCTTCAAAATCTTGAGAGTCGCGGCTTTTGAATTTCTTGCGTCATCCTTTCCATCGAGCCATTCTTTGAAAGGCGCTTTAATTTCTTGTGGTATATTCAAAGTTATGAGTTCATTCATCAAATCAGCAAGTCTGTTTCTTGCGTATTTAACAGACAAAGTCATACCGAATGCATACTCTGCATTATCCTCAAAGAGTGAATTTGCCCATGCAGGACCCTTTCCCTCGGCATTAACAGTGTAAGGCGTTGAAGGTGCGGAGGCTCCCCATATTGATGAACATCCCGTTGCATTTGCGATTATCATTCTGTCTCCAAATAACTGGGTAACAAGCTTCGCGTAAGGCGTCTCTCCGCATCCGGGACATGCTCCAGAGAATTCAAGAAGCGGCCTTGCAAACTGGCTTCCCCTTATCGTGTCGATAGGAACACGATCTGATTTGTCCGAAATCTCTTTTATGGCGAAGTCCCAATTTGAAATTTCTCTTTCCTGATCTTCAAGAGGTTTCATGACGAGAGACTTCTTCGGAGTCGGACAAACATCCACGCAGACACCGCATCCAGTACAATCTAACGGGGAGATCTGAATTCTGTACTGAAGGCCTTCGAGTCCTTTACCAGTTGCCTTCTTTGTGACAAAATCCTTCGGTGCTTTTTTAACCTCTTCATCGTCGAGTAAAAATGGCCTTATAACGGCATGTGGACAGGCAAAGGCGCACTGGTTACACTGAATGCAGGTATCGGGCTGCCATTCAGGCACCTCAACGGCAATTCCTCGTTTTTCGTAGGCTGCCGTTCCCTGAGGAAATTCTCCATTTTCTCTGCCGACGAATACCGAAACCGGCAATTTGTCTCCTTCCTGTCTGTTCATGACATCGGCTATGTTTTTGACAAAATCAGGTCTTTCTGGAAGAACTGGCATATTTTCGTCATCTTTTGCGTTCTTCCATGAATCGGGCACTTTAACCTTGACAAGAGCATTTATTCCCTCATCGACGGCTTTGTAATTCATTTCGACGACCTTTTCTCCTTTGGAGCCGTAAGAATGAACTATGGCTTCTTTTAAATATTTAACGGCATCCTCTATTGGAATGACATTTGTGAGTTTGAAAAAGGCCGCCTGCATTATCATGTTTATTCTTCCACCGAGCCCTATGTTCATCGCAATGTGGGTAGCATCTATTATGTAGAAATCTATGTTATTTTGAGCGATATACTTCTTCATCTTTCCCGGCAATTTCTTGTCGAGATCCGCCTGGGACCATATCGTGTTGAGGACAAAAGTGCCACCCTTTTTAAGACCATCGAGTATATCGTACTGATAAACGTAAGATTGTTTGTGGCAGGCTATGTAATCGGCCTCCTCTATAAGATAAGTCGATCTTATAGGTTTCTTTCCAAACCTCAAATGCGAAATCGTTACTCCACCGGATTTATGGGAATCATACGCGAAATATCCCTGCGCGTACATATCAGTGTTGTCCCCAATGATCTTTATGGCATCTTTATTGGCACCGACAGTTCCGTCAGAACCATACCCCCAGAACTTGCACCTTATAGTGCCTTCCGCAGAGGTATTTATCTTTTCCTTAACGGGCAGAGATGTGTTTGTGACATCGTCAACAATGCCTATCGTAAACCAGTTCTTTGGCGTCTTCTCTTCCAGATTGTCAAAGACGGCCTTTATCTGGGCTGGCGTCGTGTCCTTGGAACTTAGTCCGTAACGGCCGCCCACGATGAGAGGAGCATTTTGCTTTCCATAGAACAACGTTCTGACATCCTCGTACAAGGGTTCACCTAAAGCACCAGACTCTTTGGTTCTGTCAAGGACTGCTATTTTTTTGACATTTTTCGGAAGAACATCAAAGAAGTACTTTTCGGAGAAGGGTCTGTAAAGATGAACCTTCATAACACCAACACGTTGGCCTTTTGAATTCAAATAATCAACGACCTCCGAAATCGTTTCAGTAACCGATCCCATTGCGATTATGATACGATCGGCATCGGGATCTCCGTAATAATTGAAAGGTTTGTATTCTCTTCCGGTTATCTGTGATATGCTTTTCATGTATCCGGCCACAATATCCGGCACGGCCATGTAAAATCTGTTAGATGCCTCTTTTGCCTGAAAGAATATATCAGGATTTTGGGCAGTTCCCATCGTTTTAGGATGTTCGGGATTTAGTGCCCTATCTTTGAACGCCTTTAGAGCATCCCTATCAAGAAGATTTGCCAGCACATCGTAATCAAGTACCTCTATCTTCTGAATTTCGTGAGATGTTCTAAAGCCATCGAAAAAGTGTACAAATGGTATTCTCGATTTTATGGCGGCAAGATGGGCTATGCTTCCAAGATCCATAACTTCCTGAACACTTCCGGAAGCAAGAAGAGCGGCACCAGTCTGCCTTAAAGCCATGACATCAGAATGATCGCCGAATATCGAAAGCGCGTGGGCTGCGACAGTTCTTGCGGCAACATGAAATACGCCGGGCAAAAGTTCACCCGCTATTTTGTAAATATTTGGAATCATCAAAAGTAATCCCTGCGAAGCGGTATAGGTAGTGGCAAGAGAACCAGCGACCAACGCTCCGTGCATCGCTCCTGCGGCACCACCTTCAGACTGCATCTCAACGACATTTACCCTCTGGCCGAAAATATTCTTTCTCCCCTGGGCAGACCAAAGATCCGTGAGTTCGGCCATTGGAGAGGATGGTGTTATAGGATATATCGTTGCAACCTCTGTAAAAGCGTATGCCACATGGGCTGCAGCGGTATTCCCATCCATGGTACTCATTTTCTTTGCCATTTTAACCTCCTGATCTTTTTTATTTTTTTCCTCACACCAAAAACAGGGTTATGCGTAAACCCTGTAATCTATGTAAGGAAAAATCGGATCGAGCCACTCGTAAAGCTCTATTGACCTCTCATCTATATTATGCGACTTTATTGCATCATATATCTCAAGAAAACGTGATAAATGTGTGTTAGTTCTGTTAACTGCATATTCAACAGAGGTGCCCGTCGTCATTATGAAGGCCCAATCGCTCGATTCCGCAAGCAAAAGTTCCCTCGCACACATGTTCAAAGCACGTATGTAAAGAGGATCGGAGGTATGGTAGTACTCATTCGCAAGTTCTGTCATCCTGATTTCGGCTTCGTGAAGATGCGGATATATCCAGTCATTTGAACCGTTAATCCATGTTTCGTTGTACCCATTAGCACCCCAACTCGACTGGGCCGGCGTCAAAATCTGTACCTCGTCGATAGAATTTATAACCCTGTCTGGCGTTGATGTTTCAAAAAGTTCTGACCCGGCAGATTCTTTAAGAAAAAATTCGAGAAATTTAGGCCCTTCGTACCACCAGTGTCCAAAAAGTTCGGCATCAAACGGGGCGACTATAATGGGATCTATTCCCATCTGGTCTTTCAATCTTTTTACCTGTAATGCCTTTTTTTGTGCGAAATCTCTCGCATGTCTTAGAGCAGTTTGAATTCCGATATCCGGATCGTATAATTCTTTCTCTCCAAGAGATACATTACCGGTTATTTTATGGTACTTTATTCCTGTATTCGTTCTGACGCCTGAAGGATCTATGTAAGGTCTTACGTAGTCGAATGGCCTATCGAACCCTATATCCCTGTAAAATTCTCTGTAATTCCAGTCTCCGGGGTATCCCAACTGGGCAGACCATATCTGTTCACTCGATTCCGGATCTCTTGCAAAAACGAAGACGCCAGATGGAGTCATAACAGGCCTGTAAACATCGTAATGTGGAGGAATGTCGGCATACCAGAGGGCGTGAGAATCGACGAAAAAGAACTTGACATTTTGATCGGCGAGTTCGTTGTCGAGACCCGGATAATAGCCGGATTCTGCAAGCCACATACCATTTGGATGCATTTTGAATCTCTCTTCGAATGCTTTAACGCCAATAGCAATCTGGGCATGGACTGCCCTTGGATTAATCCTCATGAGTGGCAAAAACCCATGTGTTGCATTGCAGGTTATAAGTTGAACATTTCCGTCCTTTGCAGATTCTTTAAATGCGTTTATTAAATTTCCATATTTTTCGAAAAATGAAAGGTATGATTCAAAATCCTCGAGATATTTCAAAGCCATTTTGTGTTTCAGAGGTTCTTCATTCTTTGTCAAAGAGACCTCTTTTTCGGCGAGTTCTATTAAAGATTGAAGATGCCTTTTATATTTGTCCATCAGCGTACGATCTGCTAACATTTCTATGAGCGGTGGACTTACCGAGACCGTTATGCCAAATGAAACATTTTCATTTCTCAATCCTTCAAAGACCATTAAGAGAGGTATATAAGTTTCCGTTATCGCCTCAAAAAGCCAGTTTTCTTCGAGAAAGTAAGGGTGATCTGGATGGTTAACGTATGGCAAATGCGCATGAAGCATCAAAATTATCTTACCTTTCAAGATCCTCGCCTCCCACTAAGAAAAAAGAATGATCCTCCACCCGATCTTGCGCCACTTGTCGGCATAGATGTCGAGCCTATAAGTCTTTCTATTCTTAACATCTTCCTCGATGGCCCCATTTCGGTGAATTTGCGCTTTGTTCTCAGATCCATCCACAATTCCATCTGAGCCATTCTTGGCATCGATGGAGGTGTCGAGACTAGATTGGACCTTAAGATCGGAATGAATCTTTCATTCTCTTTGTATCCTATTTCAGCAAGATAATCGGCTCCGGGTTGAGGAACATAAACGTAATATTTTCTCATCTTTTCATCTATTTCCATTTCAAAGGTTCTGTGGGCATTTGTACCGTTGAATTCTATGTACGTGACATCGTAAACTCTTAAGACTACACGAGGATGGTTTTTGATGATCTCATAAGTTTGAGGAGAAAAGTCCCAATAAAGATAGATCCAGTTCTGGTTGATTTCGAGGCCAACTAATTTGTCTTTGTAATAAGTGGAAGGAAGAGATTGTTTTGGAACGGCTGTAACTTTTTCTTCGTAGGTAGATTCGTAGGCAGATATTGAAGAAATGGAAGGAGGCGCTTTTTCAATTTCCTGGCTCAATTTTAAATCTTCAAAAAATCTCTTTAATTTCTTAATAAAATTAGCCTTTGTCGATTTCCACGGAATCTTTAGATTGAACTCTTTGGAAAGATTCCTCAACTCTTCAATCTCCATCCTCTCGATTTCGCGCATCTTTTTTGCGAGTTCCATTCTTCTTTTGGAAATAGCCTCAGCAAGTTCGGCCTTCGTCATGTTGTAATAACCTTTGATCCTGAGAGACATAGCCTCCTTTTTTAACTGACGGATCGTTTTCTCTTCCTTCACCTTACCTCACCTCTATTTTAATTTGGAATAAAATTCATCTATCCATCCGACATCTCTCGAATGGTATCTGAAGACAAGCAACCTTCCATTCCCTGGATCTATAAAAACCTCTTTTCCCTTCGATTCATTGCTTATGCCGTAAGGTCTGAGATATTCCATCTTTTTTCTGTCTAAATTGTATTTGAACCCCTTCAAAGAGACATTTTCCACATCTCTTTGAAGTGGAATGACAGACCATCTTTCTCCGGCACGACTTTCAAGGTAAAGAGGCCGATCTATGACAAATGCACACAAATCTTCGTTAAAGGTGATACTTGCCTTAAAACGTTCCATCAGTCTAAAAACTCCGAGGGTTTGATCGAGTCTTGTTCCAAAAGCACCTGCTATGAAAAATGCGTCTGCACCATTTTTTTGCGCTTCGATGAGTGCAAGTTCTGTATCTATCTCATCCTTTTCGGAAGGAAATCTCACGATCCTCACTTTATTCCTTTGACACAGATCGAGGGTATCCTTTTCTATCGAATCCATGTCTCCTATCAAGATATCCGGCAATATTCCAAGAGAATTCAAAAAATTTGCACCGGAATCAGCGGCTATCTTTAGATCAAAAAATCTCAAAACCTCTTTGTAAAAAGGTGGGAATCTGTAATCTCCTCCCGCAAAAATGACTGCCTTCACTTTAACCTTCTCCTCGATGAGCCCGGAATACCGAGTTCTTCTCTGTACTTTGCAACAACCCTTCTGCTTAGATCTATTCCTTCATCCTTGAGTTTTTTTTGAATTTCAAAGTCCGATAAGGGCGAATTTTTGTCTTCTTCCCTTATGTATTTGGCGATCTTTTCTTTAACCTCTTCTCTCGATATTTCTTTATCTTCATTTCTGTATATAAACCTTTCAAAAAAATACTTTAGAGGATATATTCCATTTGGGGTTTTAACGTATTTTGAAGAGATGATTCTTGTCACGGTCGAAGGGTTTACCCCGATTTCATTTGCGATCCATCCGACTTTCAACGGTACTAACTTCCCACCCTTAAAAAATGTCTCTTCCTTTTGCGCGATGATCTGGCCAAATTTAATCAGGGTCTCCTTTCTTTTGACAAAAGACTCGATCAAGTTCTTTGCCTGATCGTATTTTAATTTCGCGAACTCGATCTGCTTTTTGTCTCCGCTTTCAATCATCTTTTCGTAAAGTTCTAAATCTGCAAATCTCAAATCGATCCTTTCATTGACATACGCTTCAAACCCGTTATCTCCCTTAGAAATAAAAATATCAGGTTCAACGTACTGCGTGTACAGAGAATCGTAAAACCCATTCGCCGGATATGGATTTAACTTTTTTAGTCTCTCGAGTGCTTCCTGAAATTCTTCCCTTTCCATTCCTGATTTTGCCAAAGCCGTGGCGGGATCTTTATCAAGAAGTTCGAGCATATTTATGAGTGTATGTAACCGGGGATCATCAGTCTGCGCAAGGAGCGCTTCTTTAACATCTCTGCTTCCGATTCCCGGCGGATCGAAGGATTTCAAAATTTCGATCATCCTTTCAACCTGCCGCGGATCAACTGCTAATTCTTTAGCGATCTCGGTGATTTCCGATTTTATAAAGCCGCGATCGTCTATAAAATCAATCAAATAGAGGAAGATTCTCTCTTCCTCCTTTGTAAAATCCATAAGATAAAGTTGATCGATCAAATGAGATTTCAAAGAACGATTTTCAATCTCGTAATTTTCTATATCGTATTCTTCCTCTGTGTCTGTTTTTCTTACAAAATTTAAATTTGGAAATACTTCAAATTCTATAAAAGGATTCTCCTGTGCGATCTTCTCTATTTCATCTTCAAGATCGATGATATTCATGTTGAGTAATTTCAAAGAAAGCAACATTTTGTTGCTAAGAAAAAGCGTGTTTTTCAATTTCAACCTTTGGTGAATGAAATGGCCCATTTAATTATTCACTCCAGATATTGTAAAATAAGATGATATGATTCGCGTGTTGTGCGTCCATTTACATAAAAGAAAGCACAGTTAAAAACTGTTACATAGAGATTATATCATGATTAACATCAAAAATCAAGATCGCGATCTGATTGGGGGTGAAAAATTGAAAGTTTTGGTTGCAATGAGTGGAGGAGTTGATAGCGCGGTAAGTGCTTTTTTGTTGAGAAAGCAGGGGTACGAAGTTGTGGGAGTCCATTTCAAAATGGAAGATGATCTGTTCTTTTCGAGATATTCATTAAATCATAAAGTATGTTGCAGTCCTGACGATACCTCTGACGCGATCAAGATCGCTAAAAAAATAGATATACCGATCAAAATAATAGATTTAAAGGCCGAGTTCAGAGAAAGAATAATAAAAGATTTCATAAAAGATTATCAGATGGGAATAACTCCCAATCCGTGTGCATGGTGTAATAAAAAGATGAAATTCTGGGCTCTTGAAAAGATCGGAAAAGAATTTGGAATCGAACTATTCGCTACGGGCCATTATGCTTTTGTAAAAGGCGGAAAGATCTACATGGGATCGGATACAAAAAAAGATCAATCCTACTTTCTTTCCCTTCTTACAAAAGATATTCTGAAAAAACTTATTCTGCCAGTTGGAGAGATGAAAAAAGAAGAGGTAAGAAAGATAGCGATAGAGAACGAACTCTTGGTTGGTACAAAGCCTGACAGCCAGGATATATGCTTTATTCCAGATGGAAATCTCAAAAAATTTTTTGAAAATGAAGGAATTCCAATCAGGTCAGGTCCGGTAAAGGACATACATGGAAATATCATAGGCACCCATGAAGGCTATCAAATATACGCCAGGGGACAGAGAAAAGGAGTAGGCATTGCGGCTGGAAAAAGGGTTTACGTCATAGGCGTCGATCCTGCCACAAATACCGTAATCGTTGGAGACAAAAGCGATCTGGTAAAGGAAAGTATAAAAATCGATGATCTTAATCTTTTGTACGATGTAAGTAAACCATTCGACTGTATGTGCAAATTAAGAAGCACAGGACCTCTAATAAGATGCCGTCTCGATCCCGTGGAGAAAAGCGTTTTATTTTACGAAAGCGCGATTCCCGTTGCCGGTCAGGTTATAGCCTTTTACAAAGAAAAAGAATTGATTGGCGGCGCAATTCAAATGTAAAAAAGGAGGTTTGATCATGAAGATCTTCATTTCGACTGATATGGAAGGATTGCCGGGCATAAATTCATGGCATCATGTCGAAGAAAAAGATCCGAGGTACCTTGGCAGATATATGGCAGAAACTCTAACATGGATATTGGATGGAATAAAATCGTCGGATCTCAATTCCAAGATCGAACAAATACTAATATGCGATTCACACTCAAAGGGAGAAAATCTCTCTTACGATTTTACTGAAAATGATGACAGGATATATCTCATAAGCGGCGGATTGAGAGATTATTACATGATGACAGGTCTCGATGCGAGTTTCTCGACGGTTTTCTTTGTCGGATACCATGCCAGCATTGGATCCATGAAAGGAACGATGGATCATACATACTCGACGGACGTTTACGAAATAAAGATAAATGGGAAACATATGAGTGAATCGACGATAAACGCGGCCTTCGCAGGGAATTACGATGTCCCGGTATCAATGGTTATAGGCGATCATGCCCTCATCGAAGAATTAAAAGGAGAAATGCCGCAGAGCGTACTTATAGAGACAAAACGTGGCCTTAGCAAATTCGCCGCTATAATGAAACCTAAAAATCTTTTGAAAAAGGAGATCATCGAAGGGACAAAGGAAGCGCTTTTGAGAACCTCTAAGATGCTCATAAAACCTTACAAAATAATTTCTCCATACGATGTCGAGATAAGTTTCAAATCCACCGCGATGGCAGACGAGGCAACGCTCATCCCCGGAGTAAAGCGAAGAGACGGTACGACTGTAACATTTAAGACCAATTTTTACGATGAGTTAATGCAAACGCTTCTTGCCGTAGTTTACGCTGGAGAAATAGGGGAAAGTATGGGAAGATAAGGCTAAATCTTAGAATAAAAGTCAAAGATCTCCTTCTCGATTTTATCCGGTACATATCCTTTCAGGGATAGTCCTTTTTCGGACCTTTCTCTGATTGTGGTGGATGAAATCTCAATTATGGGTAATGGAAGGAAATTTACATCGTACATCTTAAATCTCTCTATCATCGAGATGGTCTTTGAACTGTCACAGTACCGAGGATAAACGTAAATTGTTGCGGATTTCAATATCTCCTCATACATGTACCATTTGTCTATATTCACAAAACTGTCCTCTCCCATTATGTAGGCGATCTTACCGTGGACTTCGTTAAAATGTCTAATTGTATCTATTGTGTATGAAATATCCGGTCTATTTTCAAAATCAGATATTTCAACATTCTCTATTCCGTCAAAAGCAATCTTTGTCCATCTTAGGCGTCTTTCAAAATCCGCCGAAACCTTGCCCTTTTTGTGGGGAGGAACTCTTGTCGGCATTACGATAATCTTTTCGATTCCTGTCATCTCGAGAATTCCATTTACGATTATAAGATGGCCGTTATGAACCGGGTCAAAGGTGCCTCCGTAAATTCCTATCATTTGTAGAATTCAAACTCCATCTCGCCTATCGCGACAGTATCGCCATCTTTTATTCCGGCCCTGATCAATTCCTTCTCGAGACCGAGATCTTCAAGTTTCTTCATTAAGATTTCCATGCCATCTTTTTGATTTATCTGGTACTTTTTTAATAGCCTTTCTACCTCACTGCCTTTAACAACAAAGATGTCTCTTTCTCTCTCAACGAAGATCGGCAGTTCTACTGGCTTCTCCGGAAGTTCCTCGATTCTAAATTCAGTCGTAGGAGCCTTTTGTATTTCGTAGTAAAGGGCCTTTTTAAGATCCTCTAAACCAGATCCCGTCATGGCAGAGACGATAAAGACCTTCTTGTCCTTGAATTCTTCTTTTGCCATCCTTGCAACTTCCTCATCGACAAGATCTGATTTGTTAAGCACTACGATCTCACCCTTTTTCTCAAAATTCGGATTGTAAAGTTTCATCTCCTCTTTTATCTTTTTATAGTCTTCAACTATGTTATTGCTTGTAAGGCTTAGAACGTGCGCGATTATTCTCGTGCGTTCTGCATGCTTTAAGAACTCATCTCCAAGCCCTTTCCCTTCGTGGGCTCCTTCTATGAGGCCAGGAATATCGACAATGACATACGATTTGCCGCGCCCTATTTCAACCTTACCGAGGACAGGTTCGAGGGTTGTAAATGGATAATCGGCGATCTTTGGACGCGCATTTGTCATGGCGGCGATCAAAGAAGACTTCCCAACATTCGGAAGGCCGACAAGTCCGACATCGGCAAGCAATTTCAATTCCAATTCAACCTCGTAGGCCTCTCCGTCTTCTCCATTTTCCGCTATGGTAGGCGCCTGTCTCGTTGGTGTGGCAAAATGGACGTTGCCCCTTCCTCCCTTTCCTCCCTTGGCAACGACAAAGCGCTTTTTGTCCTCGCTGAGATCGGCAACTATCCTTCCATCTATCTTTAAAATAGTGCCAACTGGCACCTTTATCACAAGGTCTTCACCGGATTTTCCGGTCATATTAGATCCCTTACCATTTTCTCCAGATTGGGCCCTAAAATGCTTTTTGTACTTAAAATCGCTCAATGTGCTCATTGAAGATGTTGCCTCTATGATAACACTACCACCATTTCCACCGTCTCCACCATCCGGTCCGCCTTTTGGAACGAACTTTTCTCTTCTAAAACTGACAACACCGTTGCCACCCTTTCCGGCGGCAACGTATATCTTAACTCTATCTATCATTCACATCACCATTTCGCAGACACTCTGAATCCATTTAATTGCTCTGGATTATAAGTTCCCCATGCATTCCTGTACAAGTAGGCAAAACTTATCGATCCTATCGAACTTTCCACGTTAAGATCAAAAGAATTCTGGCTCAAAGAAGGAATTTGCGGAACGTATCCGCCACTTAGCCTTGCAAGAATTTGAAAATTGAAAATGGATAAGTTCGCAAGCACGCCGCCACTGACCATCTGTCCTATCGAAAGAAAAGCCCCAGCATTCCAGTAAGCGTTAAGAAAATTGACTCCGGCCTCAAAATTTGGATAAACTGATATGCCTTTTTGATAGGTATAAGTAAGCACCTGTGGCATTCTAACGGACAGATCAAAATTTTGCGAGATCTGCTCAACCATTCCAAGGCCCAAAGTAACAGATAGATCTGTACCGTAATTGGAAATCAAAAAGTCAGATCCGATATTCAAATTTCCGGCCTTTGTCGCCACAGAATATGCAACGCCACTTGTCGCTCCGAATGTGTAAAGTCCTATCTTCCCCGCAAAACCATCCTTGAATGGCTGGAAGATCAAAAGGTCAGATTCATTCTTTCCAAAGTACATCTCGTAAGAGATGGACCAATTTTTGTTGTAAACCATATATGCCGGATTGAAATTCATGACCGATCCGTAAGGAAAGGACATAGCAAAAGTTAGGACAGGGATAAAAAGTAAAATGAATGAAAGCGCCTTTTTCATTTCCCCACCTCCATCATCGTAATCTCAACGTTTCTTCTTCTTGGCCCATCGAACTCGCAAAAGAATATGCCCTGCCACCTTCCAAGATGAAGATTTCCTTCCCTTACTGGAATTTCCATTCTCACCCCCACAAGGGTTGAGAGAATATGGGCGGCAGAATTTCCCTCCATATGCGAATAATCGCCATTCCACGGAACGAGTTTTTGCAAAAATGAAATTAAGTCATTTTTGACCGCGGGATCTGCATCTTCGTTGATTGTTATACCTGCCGTGGTGTGTGGCACATAAAGAAAGCATATTCCTTCCTTTATGCCGCTATTCCTGACTACCTTTCGGACCTCTTCGGTTATATCTATCAATTCAAAATGTTTCGAACTATTTATGACTATCTCGATCATTTCATTCAAAGTTTATATTCGTTATTATTATAACGTAACCATTGTGCTCTTCGACAACTATCTTGATCTTGTCCGCATCTGTCTTAAAAAGTTCCAAAGCTTCTTGCTGGATCTTTTTCTTTATTTCCTCTGTTTTTCTCTCAAGATCAGCCCTATCCTCAAACTCGTCTATTCTGTAGACTAACCTTCTTCCAGATCCAACAAGTGTGCCAAGCCTCTCCTTTGCAGACTCTCTCGCCGATTCTTTATCCGTGTCTTCTTTTCTTTTTTTGAAGAAATCAAAAAAGCCCATATCGGATCATCTCCTCAATCCCGTCTGAAAAGATTTCTGAAATTTTTCCACCAACTTTGCTTTTCCTCAAGTTCTTCAAGGGTCGGGATTGGAACTTCTTCTCCTTTAAGTCTCAGGACAATTCCTTCGAGTATCTTTCCCATCTTATCCTTTCCATCCATTAAAGCGAGAGGAACTCCCTTGTTTGTTGCCACTATAACATCTTCGGAATCCGGAACTATCCCTATTATATCGATCGAGAGTGCGGACTTTATATCATCAACCGTTAGCATGTCTCCATGTCTTACCATGTGCGGCTTGAACCTGTTGATTATGAGATGTATTTTTGAATCCTCAAAGTTCATATTTTCGAGAAGTCCTATAACTCTGTCCGCATCAGTTATCGCGGGCAATTCTGGCGTGGTAACGACGATCGCCTCTTCTGCCGGAGCGACGGCATTCCTGAATCCTCTCTCTATGCCGGCAGGGCAATCTATTAAGATATAATCGAATTTTTCCGAGATCTGAGACACTATCTTTTTCATATCGTCCGGCGATATCATCTCTTTGGTTGCAACCTGAGATGCCGGCAAAAGACTTAAATTCTTCAGTTGCTTGTGTCTGACGAGTGCATCGAATACATCTACCTTCCCGTTGACAACATCCATGCTCGTGTAGACGATTCTATTTTCAAGGCCTAAAACAACATCGAGATTCTTCATCCCTATGTCGGCATCTATAAGGGCGACCTTGTCTCCTTTAGAAGCCATTATAGTCCCGAGATTGGCCGTAAGTGTTGTCTTACCGACCCCTCCCTTTCCGGACGTAATGACGTAAACTTTTGCCAATCAAATCACCTCTTTAAAACTTTAGACCAGAGGCATTTACCTTCTCGATAATCGCCTCCGCGACGTCTCTAACTGAATTGAACTCTATCTTGCCGGCAAAGACGAGTTCTCTCGTCATACCGGTACCAGATATAACTGTCATGGTGCCTATGAAGAACTTCCTATCTTCTATCGTAACCTCTCTTATCTCGTCGAGAGAGAATTTCAATTTAGAATCCGAAACATTCTCCATCGCTTCCATGGCCGCTTCACCGGCAAGTTTAAGCACATTCTTAAAAGATTTTACGCCACGTTTCTTTGATTCTTTGGAAGACAGGCCAAAACTTATTTCGACGCTAATCTCGATTTCGCTACCGTCTTCCGAAAGGCCTGCGGATTCAACCTTAAAAGATGGATTCTCACTGCTTTCATTTCCACCTATTTGCGCTATGCTTATTATTCTCCTGTCTATTCTTTCTCCGGCAACTGTTAATATGGCAGTTTCGACATCTCTTACTATTTGCTTCGGATTCTTGTCTCCGTAAGCAAGAATGTGAACTTCCGTCAGTTCTCCACTTTCCGGATCGACCACAACCTTTGCCTTCATAACCCCATCAAGAGTTGAAAGCATCTTCGATAATTCTTCCGCTTGCTTGACTTCCATATTTTTGCCCCCGATCAATGATATCTTTGAACGGTGAATTTGTAAATTTTATCGTATTTTCTTATTCCCGCCTTGGCCATCGCTATTCTTATCTGTTCTTCAACCGTATCAACGCCCTCAAGGTCAGGAAGTAATAATCCTCTTCGCCATCCACTTTCAACGATAATACCATATTTTTTCGGATCCAGTTCACTTTCAGACTTAACTTCCTCAGGAGCCGATAAAATATCGACGCTTACGACTATTTTATCGAGTTCATCAGCGCTGACCGGCTCAAATCGAGGATCTTCAAGGGCCGCCGCGATGGCATTTTGCGCTATTTCGTGCGCAAGATCGGCAGTTGTTGGCAAAAATGTGCCTATACATCCTCTCAAATCTCCATCGATCGTGTGGAGCGTTACAAAGGCCCCTGCCCTCTTTTGAAACAGGTCGGCGGGAGTAATTTTTGGATCCGGCTCGATATCCTTTCCCTCTTTTATCTTGGACTCTATAACCCTTATTGCCCACTTGACATAAGGATGTTCTCCAATCATCCGAAAAACATCTCCGCAAGCTTATAATATTCAAACGGAACGAGTTTCTTAGTCGTTACCCCATATTCTATAGGAATGGAAATTATGTTATTCCCGCTCAAGGCAACCATTCTACCGAAATCCTCCTTTTGAACGAGTTTCATCGCCTCAACACCGTATCTTGTGCCGAGAATCCTGTCAAAAGCCGTTGGCGTTCCACCTCTTAGGAGATGGCCGAGAACCACAGATCTCGTCTCGTAACCTGTCCTTTCCTCTATGACCTCAGAAAGGTAATGCGCAATGCCACCAAGTTTTATGTGGCCAAATGGATCTATGGTGGATTTGTCGCCAATAGCACTTTCGAGATCGGTGGGTTTAAACCCTTCCGCAACGGCAACGACAGCATATCCCTTTGCCTTCATCCTTTTGACAAGTATTTCTATTATCTCCTCTATAGTCCTCGGAAATTCCGGTATCAATATAAGATGTGCCCCTGCGGCAAGGCCTGCCTCAAGAGTTATCCATCCGGCATCCCGTCCCATGAGTTCCACTAACATTATACGCCCATGTGACTTGGCAGTTGACTGAAGTCTATCTATTGCGTCTGCTCCGACATTGACAGCGGTATGAAACCCAAAGGTGTAATCGGTATTCGAAACATCATTGTCTATAGTCTTTGGAACTCCAACGATTTTCAATCCAAGCCCGCAAAACTTCGTTGCAACGCTTAAGGTATCATCACCGCCGATGGCTATTAGGGCGTCTAATTTGTCTTTTTCAAAGTTTTCTAAGATTCTCTTTTCGCCATCTTTGACACTGAAAGGATTCGTCCTCGACGTGCCAAGTATAGTACCACCGAGCAGGTGTATACCCTCGACATCGTCTTCCGTGAGATTCACATAATCGTTGTTTAAGGCTCCTTCCCACCCTCTTTTGAATCCGATTACCTCATCTTCATTCCTCTTTGCCTTGACTATGCCCCTTATAACGGCATTTAAACCTGGACAGTCTCCTCCACCCGTTAAAATAGCGATTTTCAATCTGATCGCCTCTCCCTCTTTTCAGAGATTTTGAGCCTAACAAGGGCTCTTTGAATCTTCATCTCAAGTTCCTTTCTCCTTATTTTCTCAACAGATTCAATGTCAATCTTCGCACGCTCAAGACTTTTTCTTGCCCTTTCGACATCTATTTCTTCGGGCCTTTCGGCGGCGTCAGAGAGAATTGTAAAGGTATTGTTGAAAAATTCCCCAACTCCACCGTGAACGGCAAAAAAAGTCCTTCTCCCATCTGCTTCCTCTATCTCGAGTTCCGAGATTGCCAAAGCGGCAAAGAGTGGAATCCTATTTTGTAATGTGCCCATGGCACCATCGACAGTTCTAAATTCAACGAATTTTACATCTCTGTCAAAGACTGTCTTTTCCGGGGTTATTATCTTCAACCTAAACATATCAATCCCCATAAAGTTTTTTTGCCTTCTCGACGGCTTGATCCACCGTTCCAACCATCAAAAAGGCCTGCTCCGGAAGATCATCGTACCTTCCTTCGAGGATCTCTTTGAAGCCCCGTATATTCTCGGACATCGGAACATACTCTCCCTTCACATTATTAAAATGTTCTGCAACGAATAAAGGCTGGCTTAAAAACCTTTGAATTTTTCTCGCCCTTTGAACTGTAAGCCTATCATCTTCGGACAGTTCTTCCATTCCGAGTATCGCTATTATGTCCTGAAGATCTTTGTACTTTTGCAGAACCTTCTGAACTTCCCTCGCAACGATGTAATGCTCCTCTCCAACTATCGAAGGATCAAGCAACTTTGAATTCGACTCAAGAGGATCCATCGCAGGATAAAGACCAAGTTCGGCAATCTGCCTCGAAAGCACTATCGTAGCATCGAGATGCGTAAAGGTCGTGGCAGGAGCAGGATCTGTTATATCGTCTGCCGGAACGTATATAGCCTGAACGGAAGTTATGGATCCACGTTTGGTAGATGTGATTCTTTCCTGAAGTTCTCCCATATCAGTTGCAAGTGTTGGCTGGTATCCAACGGCAGATGGCATTCTTCCAAGTAATGCCGAAACCTCCGAGCCGGCTTGAACAAATCTGAAGATATTGTCTATGAAAAGCAAAACATCTCTTCCTTCCACATCACGAAAATATTCGGCCATAGTCAAAGCACTCAGCGCAACACGAAATCTTGCGCCGGGCGGCTCATTCATCTGGCCAAAGACCAAAATGGTGTTATTCATAACACCACTTTCTATCATCTCATTCCAAAGTTCATTTCCCTCTCTTGTCCTCTCACCGACCCCAGCAAAGATAGAAAAGCCTCCATGCTCTATGGCAATGTTCCTTATCATTTCCATGACAAGGACGGTCTTTCCAACACCCGCCCCTCCAAAAAAGCCTATCTTTCCGCCTTTGGGAAAAGGGGCTATAAGATCTACGACCTTTATACCAGTTTCAAGAATCTCGACCTTTGTGTTTTGTTCTTCGAGAGAGGGTGGCTCCCTGTATATTGGCCATCTTTCCTTCGATTTAACCTCGCCTTTTCTGTCTATAGGCTCTCCGGCAAGATTGAAGATCCTTCCCATATTTTCATTTCCGACGGGAACCGTTATGGGCCCTCCGGTGTTCTCTACCTCCATCCCTCTGCTTAAACCTTCCGTCGAGTCAAGTGCTATGCACCTTGTGATATCATCTCCTACGAGTTGTTCTACTTCCATCAACAATTCCTTATCTTTGACCTTAACCTTCAAAGCATCATGTATATTTGGAATCTGACCGTCAGAAAATCTTACATCGACAACCGGTCCAACAACTCCGACTATTCTTCCCTTATCCATTTCAATTCTCTCCCTTTAGAACTTCAGCGCTATTCGTTATCTCTATAACTTCCTGCGTTATGTAGAATTGCCTTATCTTGTTGTATTTCAAGGTCAGATCGTCTATCAGTTTTTTGGCATTTTCGGTCGCATTCCTCATGGCATTCTGCCTCGCATTTTGCTCGGATATCCTTGATTCAAGTAATATTCTATAAATTTTAGATCCGAAATACTGCGGTACAAGTGTTCTGAATATCTCTTCCGGCTTTGGCTCAAAATCGTAAAGTGCAAGATTTCCTTTCTTTTCAATCTTTATCGGTACAAAGATCTCGTCCTTGACATCCTGAATCAAAGAACTTTTAGGATATCCGTGGATTATCTCTATGCAATCAACCTCCCTTTTTTGGTATATCCTCAAAAGTTCATTCGAAAGGCTTTGAGCATCGTCGTAAAATGGTCTTGAATAAGACTCTAAAATGGATCTTTTTATCCTTTTTCCATCGTGTTTCATCCTGCGAAAAGCCTTAGAGCCGATTATGTAAAATGAATCAAACTTCTGACCCAACGCCATCTCTCTTTCGTAGGCTTTTTGTATTATCTCCTCGTTATAGGCTCCGCAAAGTCCCATATCGCCAGTTATAACGACTAACATAACCTTTGAGGGTTCTCTCCATATCAAATCTTTTATTTCATCAAGATCCTCAATTGAACCGGCAACTCTTTCGAAGACAGAAGAGAGTATTTTTTCATATTCGTAAAAATTTTTAAGGTTTTTTCTCAAGAACTGCAGTCTTGCCGTCGCAACCATTTCCATGGCCCGGGTCATGTGCATCGTCGATTTGACCGAAGATATCTTTCTTTTTATCTCAAGTTGCATTCCGCGCCCCATTATCTACCACCAAAATTCTTCTTGAAATCTTCAATAAATTTTTTCAATTCTTCCTCTGTCTCGGTATCTATATCCTTTTTTTCACGTATCTCATCGAGGATTTTGGTCTCTTTTTTCATCTTTTCGATCATATCTTTTTCGAACTTTCTGACTTCCCCCATTGGAAGATCATCAAGATATCCTTTTACACCGGCATATATTGAGACTGTTTCTTCTTCAAATGGCATCGTTGCAGATTGTTCCTGCTTGAGCAACTCCATAAGATGCTGGCCCCTTTTTATTTGGGCTTGCGTTGACGGATCGAGTTCCGTCGAGAATTGAGCAAAGGTTTCAAGTTCCCTGTACTGGGCAAGCATTATTCTAAGATTACCCGCTATTTTTTTTATGGCCTTTGTTTGCGCCGATCCACCGACACGCGAGACTGAAAGTCCCACGTTTATAGCAGGTCTGAATCCTGCGTAAAATAGAGACGGCTCAAGGTATATCTGACCATCCGTTATAGATATAACGTTCGTCGGAATGTAGGCACTCACATCATTTGCCTGAGTTTCTATTATTGGAAGGGCTGTCATCGATCCGCCCCCAAGTTCATCGCTTAACCTCGCAGATCTCTCTAAAAGCCTTGAATGCGTGTAGAATATATCGCCGGGATATGCTTCTCTTCCGGGGGGTCTTCTCAAAAGCAGGGCAAGTTCCCTGTAAGAAGCGGCGTGCTTGCTCAAATCATCGTAAACGACGAGCGTGTCCTTCCCCGAAAACATCCACTCTTCAGCCATAGTCGCTCCTGCGTAAGGGGAAATGTACCTTAAAGCGGCCGGATCACTTGCGTTTGCGACGATAACTGTTGTGTAATTCATGGCACCTGTCTTTCTGAGTTTTTCAATTGTTCTTGCAACTTCAGAGTTTTTTTGCCCTATGGCCACATAAACGCAAATAACGTTCTGATTCTTTTGATTTATTATGGTATCTATTGCTATCGCAGTCTTTCCTGTTTGTCTGTCTCCTATTATAAGTTCCCTCTGCCCTCTTCCTATAGGTATCATCGCGTCTATTGCCTTT
Organism: Mesoaciditoga sp.; assembly: GCA_002878315.1. Lineage (GTDB taxonomy): Bacteria > Thermotogota > Thermotogae > Mesoaciditogales > Mesoaciditogaceae > Athalassotoga. Next base: position 31,040 of record PNIW01000001.1, read on the forward strand.
ATACCGGTGTGCAAAGGAATCTTGACAGGTTGCCTTTCTATAATTCCGACAGCCTTTCTTTCTATAGGCATTGTTTTCCTGGAATTGATCGCAGGTCCTCCGTCGAGCGGTTTGCCGAGTGGATTTACCACCCTCCCTATGAGTTCATCGCCAACAGGCACCTCAACAACCCTTCCCGTTCTTTCAACGAGATCTCCTTCTTTTATATTCTTGTAGTCTCCAAGCACAACAACGCCAACGCTGTCTATTTCGAGACTCATTATCATGCCCATCTGCCCCTTGTTAAATTTGACAAGTTCTCCATACATAGCATTCTCAAGTCCGTAAACATGGGCTATGCCGTCTCCCATTTGAACAACATGACCAACTTCTTTTAGATTGGGAATCCGTTCAAAATTTTCTATCTTCTCAAGCAAAACCTTGGATATTTCATCCGGATTTATCCGCACATCACATACCCCCAGATATAAAGGATTCCAGATCTCTTAAAGCACCAAGCGCACTCAAATCTATCATCAGATCCTCAAAATTGATCACAATTCCAGCAATAAGAGAAGGATCTTCGCGAATCACCAAAACTGGTTTTATATCTTTGATCTTTTTTATGGCCTCGATAATCGCCTCTTTATCATTTTCATCGAGTTTTGTCGCGCTTTTTACATAAACCCTTTCCATCCCATTTTCACGCAAAGATATATCCTGAACTATCTCTCTTATCTCTTTTAAAAGATGAATCCTTTTGTGGAGGAATAGAAGTTCAAAAAACCTCTTAGATCTTTCGTCTAAACCAAAAACTCCAGCGAGAATATCGCTCTTTTTCTTCGGAGAGATCGTTGGATTGTAAAAAAAAGATCTTAGACTTTCATCTTTAACATTCACGAGTGCGTCGATTGCCATCATGAGTTTTCTATTTTCTATCTTTCTTAAAGCAACTGCGTATTTGTAAGATAAGTAACTTGTCATTTGTCATCACCGATTTTTGAAAGTTGTTTCATCAAAAACTCTTTTTTAGATTTCTCGTCTATCTCCTGCTGAATTATCTTAGAGGCAAGCGCTATCGCAATGGTAACAGCGCTCTTTTCGATGATCTGCCGGGCTTTTTCCTTTTCACTTTCTATTTGAGATCTGGCGTTTTCCATCATTTCTTTTATCTCATTATCGATGCGCGCTTTTTCTCTCAATTCATATTCCCTGATTCTTTCTTTTGCCTCTTCTTCGTAAATGGATATCTTCTGTTTTATTTCATCGAATTCTTTCTGGGCATTTCTTCTTAGATTCTCGGCCTCTATCCTTTCAGATGTAGCCTTTTCATACTCTGCTTTGACACTTTCCTTTCTTTTATCGATCATCGAAAGAAAGGGCTTGTAAAGCAGCTTAACCATGAAGTACATCAAGATGAAGAAACTCATCAACTGAAGAATAGAAGTTCCGTTGAAATTCAAAAAGATACCCGACATATTCTTCTCCTAAAAAAGGAGTATCATAAAAGCGATCAACAACGCGTAAAGGCCCGTTGTTTCTGTTATAGCGTCTGCAAGGATCATTCTCGTCGTTATAGTTCCAACCATCTCCGGCTGCCTTGCCATTGCCTCCATCGCTTTGCTACCTATATTTCCCTCTCCCAAAGCCGGCCCGAGTGCTCCCAAACCCATCACTATACCTGCTCCTATGTACTTCCCTGCCTGCACGATGGCCTGTGCCATTGTGAAATCTGTCAAGATAATCCCTCCTTAATTATTCAAGTTGAGCATTTATGTAAGCGACTGCAAGTATCGTAAAAACATAGGCCTGAACAGCGCCTATGAAAAAGCCAAAAAATCCCCATACCACAATGGGGACTAAGGTGTACTTTGTAAGGTAAGAAAGCATCAATGCTATCAATGAACCACCGCCTATATTCCCAAAAAGCCTGAAAGAATGAGATATGGGCCTCGAAATTTCTCCAAGTATGTTCATGGGAAGCATAAAAGGATTTGGAGAAATAAGACCCTTTGCCCATGCTTTCAACCCTTTATGCTTTATGGCGAAGACATAACTCGCTACAAAAACAACCAAAGCGTAGGTAAGATTTGTATTCAAATCTGCGGTCGGCGGATACCAAGTGTCATTAAAAAAATTGATAGATAAACCTCCACCGGTCGGGCTCACCGATATGCCAGGGATGCCTCCAAGGATATTTGAAAAGATGATAAATAGAAAGAGCGTCGAGACAAAATAAAAAACAGGTCTTACAAGTTCTTCAACCGGTATCGTGTCCTCGACAAGATTGTAAAGAAAGGAAAGCAACAATTCAATGGCACTCTGAAATCTTGACGGTATGAAAGAAAGACTTTTTTTGAACTTTATCCCGATTGAAATCAGGACAAAAACTATGACAACGGTCATGATAACGGTCAGCGGATTTATTACAATTCCTAAAACAGGGAGATTTGCCTGCCAGACAAGACCTACTCCCTCCGGGAATTCCACCGTTCCGGCATTCCATATGGCAAATGCAAAATAAAAGGACAAAAAAACCATCAAAAAGATCTTCTCCGCTTTCGAAAAGTGCAATTTCATCTGTCTACCCTCCTTTATCCCTTACGAGATCGGGTGAAACAAAAAGTGTCAAAGACAGAATCTCAAGGCCCAAAAAGGCAGAAAAGAAGCCTTCAACTGACATGATCAAAAATGACATCAAGAGTAAAATAGAAAAAAGCAAATACCTTTTAAAAAATCCAATTAGAATGGCTCTGCGCTTTCCATTCTTGAATTTTTCTACATCTTCGCCAAGAAGAAGCCATCCGATCTCCGAAAACACAAAACCAAAAGAAAAACCGACGAAAACTTTCCATCCCCACATTGAAAGGATGGGAAGGAAAAACAAATAGGTCAAAAAAATATTAAAGGAAAAATCAATCTTTGTCATTCTTTCCATCGACTTTTTCTACCTCTTTTAGGAGATACTTTATCCCATTGTATATACCAGAAATGATTCCCAAAAAAAGTAAAAGAATAAAGATTATTTTGTTGTTGAATGTCCACTTATCGATGTAATAACCTAAAAATCCCCCTACTGCTGTGTTGGCAATGATTATTGTGATAAAAGAAGTTAATATATTGACGCTTTTGAAAAGATTTACGAGTTCTCTCGATTTCTTTTTACGGTCTCTATCCTGATCCATCTGCCTCCTATCGATAAACCCTCATTTTCAGAACATTCACTTACAATCAATGTACCCTCTCGAAAGATCTCTTTTACTTTCTCAACGTATCTTTCAGAACATATAACCATATCAATGTTATTTGCACTTTGCAAAATTATATCCCAATCTATGCCAAAATGTAAAGTACAATTTTTACAACTCGATCTTAACACAAAAAAGGCCGGATCTTCCTCAAAGATCAAAAAATTAAGGCCGTTAGACTTACATTCTATGCCTCTTAAATCTTCTCCTATGACACATATGTTATTAAAGTGCCCAAGCGAAAAGAGAGATGCTATTTTGTCAGACAAAAAAGGAAGTGACCAAAAAACTCTCTTTCCCTTTGATCCATTTAACCTTTCTTCAAGCAAAATAGAGGCGCTTATTCCATCTATTATATGTTTTTTTCTCATTTCGCTTGCGATCTTCGTGGTAAACCTTTCATCCATCAAATACACCGGTACTGGAACAAAAGTTTTTGCAATCTCGATGGCTCTGTTAACTGCCATATAAGTAGAAGGGGTGAAATGATTTTGTAAATTGATCGGAAAGCCCACGATGATCTCCGATAAGGGCATATTTTCACTTATTTCGCGGTCTATATCTGAGGTATCGACAGTTCTGACCTTGGAGATTATCTTTTCTTCGGGATCCGTAAAGGCAAAACCAGTTCTTTTTATTCCTATATCAATGGCCGCTTTTTTCATGAATTTCAAAGGGTTTCTGGAAAATTTTTGCTATATTCCTGACGTGAGAATTCATAAGATCTCTTTCGAGAAACCTTAAATTCAACCTTTCCATCTTGCCTTCTCTTTCCCTTGAACTTTTTTCTATTTCATTCAGCGAAGGTATCCTCGTTATTTTTTTGCCATCAAAGGCTGATATTTCAGAAAGTATCGAAAGGTATATCCTCGCGATGGATCTCGATGATGCTATCTCCGACCTAACGAGTACATCGATTGGATCCTCATTTTCAAACTTATGTATACTCTTTGCACTTTCAATAACCCTGTAAGGAGATGGAAAGATCTCGTCAAGATCTCTGAGATTTTGTTCAAAATCTTCGTATCCAAAGGCTATATGAAGGGTAATGAATCTCTCTTTTAGAATCGCCGGAGGCTTAAGAAATTCCATGTGATTCCTCGGAAAATCGTAATAAACTATCCTATCAAATTCCATTTTTGGAATGTTCATTCCATTGACCAGCAAAAGATTGACCTTTGAGTATTTCAAGAAAACATTTTTCACGCCGTTGTAAACGGTTATTTCCTGATTCGAACACATTCCCGGATAAATCTTGCAAAGTTTAGAATAAAAAGATTTAAGACTTTGAGCGTTGGAAAAAATAACGGCGGTCTTCATTTTACTTTCTATGAGATCGATTATCATTTCAGTTTTGTTTTTGACATTTCTATCGTCTATTATCCCCACATTTTGTTTCTGGAAGATCTTCACTACCTTGCAATTGAAATCCCTGATTATCTTATCCTCTTCCTCCCGGTTTACGAAAGAAGAAAAGAAGACAAGTGTTTTTGGATTTAACCTTTCTACGTTGTACAACATTTCATCAAAAGCAAAAGAGTGAATCATCATCTGGGGCTCACAGATGATCAAGTTCGGGGAATTTTTAATTCTCCCAAGCGATAGCGCGTTTGTAAAGACGATATCCATTTCATCCGATGGCGGATGGAGAGCATCAACGTACCCGAGTTTGAAATTCAAAAGAGAGGATTTAACAGAATTAAATAGATCGGCAAGCATCGAATTGGTCGGAAGAACGATGACAAGATTTCTAACCTTTTTAGACATTTCGATGATCATCTTCTCGATGACATCGGCTGAGCCGATCACAAAGGAGTTTTGATTTATTATGCTTTCTATCTCTATCTCGTCGAAATGGTGATCATGACGGACAAGATTATCCTTTACATCTAAATCTATTATATTCAACTGGTATCTCTTTCTGTCATTCCACGAGTTTATCCAAATATTTGCAACTACATCTGCAGTTTTGTATCCGGGAGAGAATCTGAACGCATTGGTCGATTCCAAAAGGCCAAATCCAACGCCTTCCATCCTGCTTTCCTTCGATCTAAGCAATACCTTAAAACTACTTTTTCCAACAGGCCTCAACTGTTCTATTCTGAGATCTCTTATGAGAAACACCGGCTCGGCATTTCCATTCCCGAATGGTTTCAGCCTTTCGATGCCATTTACAAATTCTTCATTTATATCCTCCAAAGCGATCTCGTCATCTATAAGTAATTCACTCTTCAGCAATTCGGAATCGTAATCGGCCATAATCTCATTTATTCTCTCTTTAAAAGCGCCTATCATTTCTGTCCTGAGAGAAAATCCAGCCGCCATTTTATGGCCACCAAATTCCTCAAGAAGATCCTTTGCCATGCTTAGCACATCGATTATGTTAACGTTATCGATGCTTCGCGCCGATCCTCTCGCCATCTCTCCATCTATACTTATCATAAATGTGGGCTTGTGATATATCGAAAGTATTCTCGATGCGACTATCCCTATAACGCCCGGATGCCAGTTTTTGTGATCTATGACGAGAGCCTTTAATTTGTCTATTTCGAGATTGTCGAGACTTGCCATAGCCTCTTGGTATATCTGATTCTCTATGAACTGTCTTTCCTGATTCTTTCTTACAAGTTCATCGGCGAGTTTCGCGGCTTCCTTCGAATCTTCTTCGATTATCAACTGAAGGGCTGTAACTGCGTTGTCTATTCTTCCGACGGCATTTATCTTTGGCGCTATTCTAAAGCCCACATCGTGGGCCTTTATATTTTCAAAATCAACATTTGATGCTTCCATAAGTGCAGAAAGCCCCACTCTGTTTTTTAAGGAGAGAAGTTGGATACCTTTATAGACAAAGTACCTGTTTTCCCCCATCAAAGGAACGATATCTGCTATCGTTCCAAGGGCGACTATATCCAAATAATTTTCGAGATCATCATCGGTTTGAAGATATTCCTTTAAAGCCTCGACTACCTTGTAGGCAACTCCAACGCCGGAAAAGGATTTAAAGGAGTAGGTGTCCTGCGGGCATTTGGGATTAACTATTGCTGTGGCTTCTGGAAGTACATCCTTAGGTTCATGATGATCGGTTATTATGATCTTGCATCCCAGATCATTTGCATAACATACCTCATCTATAGAGGTTATCCCACAATCGACCGTTAAAAAATTTTTCTTTCCTTCATCTGAAAATTTCTTTATGCTTTCCTTGCTGAGACCGTATCCTTCTTCAAGCCTGCTTGGAATGTGATATTCAACATTCCATCCCCATTTTTTCAAAAGCAAATAATACAGAGCAGTTCCGGTAACACCGTCAACATCGTAATCGCCGTATATGACAAGAGGCTCTTTTTTCTCCCTGATCTTGATCAGTTCCCTTACGACATCGTGCATTCCGAACATATCGTAGGGGTTACCAAGTTTTATTCGTTCGGGAAAGAGCAATTCTTCGGCCTCTTGAATATTTTTTACCCTTTTTGAAAGTAATCTTGCAAGAAAAGGACTTACACCAAATTTCTTACTTAAGATCTGCTCTAAATCTTTATCAGAATCTACTATCCTCCATTCACTTTTCAATGAAAAAACCTCTCTTGTTATTCTCTCGAAGAGATTATATAACAAAAGAGGTTAAAACTCATAACGAAACTTATTCGTAATCCTTTATAAAGGCAAGATACGCAAGATATGTCTGGTAGAGATCGGCCTTTGAGACGATCTCAAATGGAGAATGCATGCCAAGCAAAGCCGGTCCGACATCAAGCACGTGCATACCGTATTCGGCAAAAAAGAGCGCTATCGTGCCGCCGCCACCAACGTCGACCTTTCCGAGTTCACCCGTCTGCCATATCACTTTGTTGTCATTTAAGATCTTTCTTATCTTTCCGACGAATTCGGCATCGGCATCGCTCGAGCCTGCTTTTCCGCGTGCACCGGTATACTTGGTAATGACAACGCCATTTCCAAGGTATGGCGTGTTGTTAGCCTCAAAGACATCCTTAAACGTCGGATCGAAAGCCGCATTCACGTCAGATGAAAGAACGGCCGTATCTTCGATTATGTCTTCGAAGGCAACTTCCGTTTCTATATTTCGTGCTTTCAATATCTTTTTTATCCATGACATCCAGAACTGATGAGACGCTCCCGTACTTCCATAACTTCCTATCTCTTCTTTGTCAAAAAAGAGAATCACAGTTGGTCTTGAAATCTTGAGACTGTCGAGAATAGCCTTAAGGCTTGCAAAAGCACATATCTTATCGTCATGGCCGTAAGCGCCTATCATACTTCTATCAAAGCCTATCTCTTTCGGTTCGAAAGCAGGCACTATCTCAAGTTCTGAACTCACAAGATCTTCTTCAACGATCCCGTATTTGTCATTGAGCAATTTTAAAACATTCAATTTCAAAGCGCCTTCCATTTTTTCAAAAGTTATCGGCTTTGACCCTATTATGAGATTAAGCATCTCTCCCGTTATATCCGAAATCTTTTTGTTTTCATTCCTGTCAAGGTGCGGCAGCAAATCGCTCATTACAAAGACCGGATCTCCGGGCTCATTTCCGATATCAATTTTCACGACCTTCCCATCTCTTTTGACGACCACACCAACGATGGCAAGAGGGATATTGAACCATTGATATTTCTTTATGCCACCGTAATAGTGTGTCTTCGCAAGCACCATATTTGAATCTTCGTAAATCGGCTTTGGCTTGAGATCGATCCTTGGAGAATCTATATGAGATGCTATTATGTTAAGGCCACCGGTGAATTTGTTCGGCATTCTGAAGATCGCAAGCGTCTTTCCACGATAAAGATAATATGCTTTTATCTCTTCTTTCAAATCGACCTTTTCAATGGGTCTGTAACCGTTTTTTTCAAGCAATTTGACGCTTTCTTCTGCAAATGTCCTCTCAGTTTTGCCGCGAGACATGAATTGTATGTACTCTTTTGAAAATTCATCTACCTCTTTTTCGTTGAGGCCGATCCACGCACTTTTGTACTCGAACTCAAGGTCTTTTTTCATCTGTGAATAGTCACTTTTCTTTTTTGGCATAAAAACTCCTCCTTTTAAATATTGATTTTGTCCGAGTTAAGGTTAAGTATTAACTCTACCTCTCCGACACCTATACTCAAACTCTCGGCTATTTTTTTGGTATTCCATCCTTTTTTCGCAAGATCGAGAACTTTTCCCTCTTTATCTATATCGTTAAAGATCTCCTCTTTTGATTCAACATTAATGAGATCCTCGTGAATTACATTTTGAGGAGTTTCGGAAATTTTATTCATTCTATCTGCCATATTCTCATTTAATTTAATGTAAAGTTCATTTGCTTGGTAAATCACACTTCTCAATTCGGATATCTTTTTGTCTAAAGTATCGACATTCGTATTCGTAACATGCTGGATCTTTCCTATAAGGCGTGATACGTCCTCGATTACGTTTAAATTGTCATATTTATCACGGTCACGAACTTTGGAGATCAAAAAATAAGCAATTCCTCCCGAGATCCCACCGATTAATGCCCCGATCACAAACCACGCCAGATTCACCGTGTGAATACCACCTCCGGAAAGGACAGATCCATCGGACCTTGCCATGTAAGAGTTGAATTTGAAATCGTCGTTGGAGTCGGGCTTACAGAGATTATCCTACTATCCAGAGGAAATTCAAAGGTCACAATGGAATTCTTATCGAGTTTCATTCCAATCTTTCCCATCGAAACGTAATAATTCGATCCTTTCACAGTTACTATCCCATCTACAACGCTGTGCTCCGTAAATTGGAGAGTATTAGGATTCAAAACGGTGGCCGTTGAATCGTAACTTACAGGAACAAGATTTAGTTTGGTCGATTTTGAAAGGTTATCGAACATCTGCTGGTAAGATTTGAATTTGTCCTGAGGACTCAATTTGTTGTATTCGTCAAGCGCCTTTTGAAGATCGTTCGAATTTGCATAATAAAGTTTCACGCTGTCATTTATGACAACGGGAGTTGAGTAAGTGAAAATGTATTCTGCCTGGTAGGCAATTTGTTCGTATGGCGGCTTTTTGTTTGCAGTTATCACAAACTGGACTACCATAACGACTACAAGCACGCCAACCATTATCCACAAAAATCTGTTATACTTTGACATTCAAAAACCTCCATTTAAAATTCATGTGTTTTTCTCCACAAATCAACGAGGTATTCTCCTAAATATTTAACCTCTTCTATTGAATCGAATTTCGATATTTCCTCCTCAAGTATTTTTTTTAAATCGTTGCTGTCTTTATTCTTCTTATCGAAAACCTTTATCTGATTTCTTATCTCATTGACTATTTCTGTCGCAATAAGGCGGGTTAGTTCATGAACAAGATCTTCAATACGTGCCTGATCTTTTGGTTCCTTTTTTCCGTAAGAAAAAAAGTAATCAGCCATTTTTGCCACCGCTTACGCCAAAACTCTTTCTCATCAATTCTTCAAAGGCCTTTAACTGTGAAGCGACTCTCAAATCCATTACACCGAAATCGACCTCTGCTTTCAAATCATTGGGCCCGAAAGAAGGATCGACGATTACATCAATAGACCTATTCTTTAGATCCTCCAAAATTTCTTCAGGCAGATTTGACGGAACATACAACTTGACATTTTTAGAGGATTTGACCATTTCGAGCACTCTCTCTATTTTTTTCGAAATGGAAGAAGGTTCTACTTCTGAGAGGACTATCTCTTTTACAACGCTTATGGAAAGTTCGAGCAAATAAGGGGTAAGATCGTCAACGGATTTATCGATATTTTTCTTTACTTTCTCGATAAATGGATCAAGATCAAAAAATTTCTTTTTCCATTCATTTAAACCCTTTTCGTATCCGGACTTGTATCCTTCATCGTAAGCATTCGCTTTTATCTCTTTCGACTCAGCAATGGCCGAGTTCAATATTTTCTCGTACTCTTTCTTTGCACTTTCAAGGATGAACCTGGCCCTTTTTTCGGCCTCTTCTAAAAGATCGAACTTTTCCTCCATCTTTTGATCTTGATGGCCGATTTTGATTTTGTCTTCAAAAATAGAGGGCTTTTTTATTATCTCAGACAATTATATCCTCTCCCCCTCCGTGGCTTATGACTATTTCCCCTGCATCCTCAAGTTTTCTCACTATCGCAACGATCTTTTGCTGCGCCGTTTCAACATCTTTGACCCTGACAGGCCCCATATATTTCAATTCATCTTCGAGCAAAGCGGCGGCCCTCTTGGACATATTCGACATCAATTTGTTCTTGACCTGTTCTGTCGTGCCTTTTATTGCAAGCGCAAGATCGTGTGTGTCCACCTCTCTCATTATCAACTGGACAGATCTATCGTCAAGTTTAAGTATATCCTCAAAGACGAACATTCTCTTCTTTATCTCCTCGGCAAGATCCGGATCCGTCTTTTGAATATCATCAAGAATTCTCTTTTCGGCAGTCCTGTCGAGGGCATTGACGATCTCAACTGCGACATCTATTCCGCCAACATTGCTGAAATCCTGTGTTACAAAAGAAGAGAGCCTCTTTTCCATATTTTTCTCTATCTGCTTTACCACCTCCGGAGAGGCTCTCTCGAGAAGAGAAAGCCTTTTTATAACCTCAGCCTGCAATTCCTCCGGGAAGGAAATTATTATCTGGGCGGCCTGTTTCGGTTCAAGATATGCAAGGACAAGTGCGATCGTCTGAGGATGTTCATTCTGTAAAAAGTTCACAAGTTGGGCAACGTCAGATTTTTTCATAAAATCAAAAGGTTTGACCTGCAAATTTGAAGTTAATTTTCCTATTATCTCGTAAGCCTTTTGTGGCCCTAAAGCCTTTTCAAGTATCTCTTTTGCGTACTCTATGCCGCCCTTGTTTATGTACTCTTTGGCCTGCATCATTTCTGAGAATTCTCTCAGCGCTTCCTGCCTTTCCTGCTCTGAGATGTTTTTCAAGTTCGCAATTTCAAGCGTGAGAGATTCTATCTCTTCTTCACTTAAATTCTTCAGGATTTTGGCTGCCCTTTCGGGGCCTATTGTAAGAAGAAAAATGGCTGCCTTGCGCTTGTTAGAACTTTCCTTTTTATTTTCGGCCATTCTTCACTCCTTGTTTAGCCATAATTTTATTATCTGGGCAACATCTTCTGGATCCTTATCTACCCATGTGGTAATATTATTTTCAAGTTTGAGCATCTCTCCATTTTGAGGCTCCACCTGCTGTGCCTTTTTGGCAATTTCCGCGGCCTCTGCCTCTATTCTTTTTCTTCTTTCTTCCACTTCTTTTATCTTCTTTTTTCTTCTTAACCTAACAGCCATGTAAAAGATCGCAATCGTTATAAGTATTGAAAGAAGAATCGAGTATATCACTATAAGTCTAAATCTTTGCGTTTCTGCCGATTGCTCAAGTGCCTTCTGAGCCATTATCTCTGCACTATTGTTGAATGGCATAGCCAAAACCTTTATATTGGATGTCGAAGCGCCTACAGACATTGCAACGGCAGATTGAATTGTCGGAATAATAGATGTGTTTGTCGAATTCAAAAAGACAGTCATTGTCAAATCTTTGATATCTCCTGATTTGTCATTTATTATCTTTTGATAAACCTGAGAAACATCGTAATTCGTTATCGTGTTAGAATAACTCGATACAGCCGAAGAAGGATTTGTGCTGACGTAAGTGGGCGGTATATTTGAAGCCATTCCAACAGGACCGGAAGGCACGCCATTGGAGGATATGCTTGTTTGCTGTTGCTGATTTGCAATGACGCCGGTGTTATTTTTAGTGTCATAAGGAACGTAAGTTTTGTTCTCTTCCGTTATCTGCTGCCAGTCAAGTTGAACGTTGGCCGCAACCGCAACGTTTCCGTATCCGAAAACGTTGTAAAGCATTCCTAAAACCTTCGAAACGTAGTATTTTTCAACCATTTGCTGGAGTTGAAGTTTTGAAGTTGCAACCATTGCGTTTTGAGAAAGATCTATTTCATTGCTTAAAACATTCGAATACTGGTCAACGATCTTAACATCGGATATTGACATATTACCAACTGCGCCAGCAACAAGATTGGCAATGCCGAGAATCTGATTTTGAGAAAGTTGCATGTTGGGCTTTAAAACGACCAAAACGGAAGCAGTAGGTTTCTCTTCCTGACCCGGAACATAATAAGTGTACTTCGGCAAAGAAAGGAAGACCTTAGAATATTGCACGGGAGAGAGCATATCTATGCTTCCCTCGAGTTCCCCGGCAAGGGCTATCTGGTACTCGACCTGCCTGTCAAAACTCGTCATGCCAAGAGAGGCAAGGGAATTGTTCGTAAGAAGTTTGTATCCCTGAACGCCAGCAGTCGGCCCAAGAAGGCCATCCGTTGCGAGTTTCATTCTGACCTCGTAAACATTTTGGGAGGCCGGAATGTATATGGTGCCATTAGGACCGGCCTTGTAAGGGATTCCAAGCTTTTGAAGATCGTTTATTATGCTTCCCGCATTTGAATCAGAAACGTTTGAAACAAGAACAACGTATTTTGGAATGGAATTAACGTAGATCAAAATGGAAAAGACAACTATAATTCCGGCAAAAAGGCTTATCCACAAAATCTTCTGATTTGTGTTAAGAGGTTTAAAACGTTCGTTGTAAAATTGCTTTACCTTTGACCAGATATCGTTGAAATTCATCTTAGATTGGATATCACTTTCCTTCTTATCTCTTCAAGTCTATCCTCAAGATCGCTTTCGTAGGCCTTTCCTGAATCGTAAGCGATCTTACCATCCACAATGGTCATATAAACTTTAGCGTCTCTTAAAAAATCGAAGATCAACTTTCTCAAAATGGGCCTTTTTCCATCTCCAAGCGAACAATCGCAATCGTATATCGCCATATCTGCGGCATACCCGGGTATCAATTTGCCCATCGGCTTATCAAAGAGTTTTGTACCGAGCCGGTAACTATTTTCAAGTAGCATCTTTTTCGTCTGGTATATCGAATCGAAGTCCTCGCCTTCCTTTAACATCTTTCTCAAAAGAAATGTAACCTGAGCCTCCATGAGAATCGAAAGATCTGGTATAGTGCCGGTTCCCAAAGAAACATTTATACTCCTTCCCATCATTCCATCTATATTCGGGAACTGACTTCCATGCGTCATCATCTGCCTTGTGCAGTAAATGGCCATCGTACCCGACGCAGCCATAACGTCAAGGTCTGTTTCTGTAAAGTGCCTTGCGTTGACTATAAGCATTTTATCATCTAAAAGGCTAAGATGTCTCAACCTTTCAAGGTTGGACATTCCGTATTTGGCGAAAGCCTCCTGTTCCTCTCTTTTTTCGTCCGATAATAGTATAACAACAAATGCGTCTATCGACTTTGCGAAATCTCTGAGCAAACTCATGAAATGATCATCGAAATTCGTTATCGAATTGAGCGGAATGTATTTCGGCCTTTCTCCCGATTTCAAAAGCCTTTGAAGATCCTCGGGTGTCTGAACACTTTCGCCGACTGCAAACTTAAAAGGCCAAATATTCGATACAGCCTCAAGGGTTTTTTCAACCTCTATTTTGTGCAAATATCTTTCTATCGATCCGGCAACACAGGTTATGCCGTGTCTTAATCCTTCCCATGCAACCTTTTCGGCGACCGTAAAGAAAACCTCATCGTTAAAGATATTCTGGAAAACATCGTATATCTTTTTCTTCAAATCCTCATGAGAAATTCCCGTCTTTTCTTCTATTCCAAAATCGGGAAAGATCAAAGATTCGAAATTCACGTAAGCATCTATAAAACCCGGCAAAACAATTCGTCCCGCACCATCTATTATTTCTTTTTCAACATGGAGATATTTTTTCTCCAGATCTTCCTTTTTTCCAATATCTACTATTTCGTCTCCATTTATCTCTAACGCACCGTCTTCTATCATTCCAGTTTCAAGATCGTTGGTAACGATCTTAACATTTGTAATGAGCATTGATGCGACCCCCTCATTTTTGGATTTCTCGATAATCAATTTTACCACTTTGAATTATAAAAATAAAAGCGGTCTTAAGACCGCTAATGGTGCCGAGAGTGGGAATTGAACCCACACGAACCTTTCCGGTTCACTGGATTTTGAGTCCAGCGCGTCTGCCAGTTCCGCCATCTCGGCGCACTATTTTATTTTATCATAAGGATAATAAAAATTCAACCATTAAGATGCTTTATCATATTTTGAAGAAGGCGCCTATCCATCTTTGCCATTTCTGCGGCCTTTGAAACATTTCCTCCGGCTTTAAAAAGTAATGAAGAGACAAATTGATTCTCGAGTTGGCGGTAAAGTTTGTCTCTCTCAATTCGTTTTCTAAGAAGAAAGGCTCTGTAATCGATAATCTCTTCTTCAGACACCTCCAATGGCAAATCCCTTGCTTTTATCTCTCCTTCTGCATTCAAAACCGCTCTCAAGATCACATTCTGTAATTCTCTAACGTTACCAGGCCATCTGTAAGTTTTTAACATTTCCATCGCCTTGGGAGAAATTGATTTCACGTTCTTTTTCATCTGTTCCGCATATCTGTTCATGTAATACTCTGCGAGAATTTCTATATCTTCGGGCCTTTCTCTCAAAGGTGGAATCTCTATCCTTATAACGTTTATCCTGTAATAAAGATCTTCTCTGAATTTTTTATCATCTATCATCTTCTCAAGCGGTTTATTTGTGGCACTTATGAGTCTAAAATCGATCTTCCTTTCCTCAACGCTTCCGAGTCTTGTTATTTTGAAGTCCTGAAGTACCCTGAGTAACTTTGCCTGATCTTCGAGCGGCATATCTCCTATCTCATCGAGAAAAAGCGTGCCTCCGTTAGCCGCTTCAAACTTTCCTATTTTTCTTGAATTTGCCCCCGTAAAGGCCCCCTGCTCGTATCCGAAAAACTCACTTTCGAAAAGTTCTACGGGAATTGCCGACATGTTAACCGCCATAAAGGGACCAGTGCATCTTGGACCTTGATCGTGGATTGCGCGCGCGATGAGTTCCTTTCCGGTCCCGCTCTCTCCAAGGATAAGAATTGGAAGATCGAGATTTGCGTACTGCGGAATCTTATCGAGAATTTTGAGGATCTTTTCGCTCTTCGTTATGATATTCGAAGACCTCTTTATTCGTTCTCTTAATATAGAATTTTCCCTTTTTATGTTGACGTAATTTATACTTCTGTCTATTTTTGTCTCGAGATCTTCCAAATTCACAGGTTTTGTTATGTAATCGTATGCTCCCTTTTTAATGGCTTCGACGGCATTTTCTATCGTTCCAAAAGCCGTGATTATTATGACAGGAATGTCGAATTGATCCCTTACAATTCTTAAAAGTTCTATTCCGTCCATCTTTGGCATCTTTATATCGGTCACGATGAGATCTACCCGGTTTTTTCGAATTATCTCAAGGGCTTCGAGCCCGTTCTGTGCCGTCAAAACATCGTATTTCTTCGAAAAATTCATCCTCATAAGTTCTAACATGTAACTTTCATCGTCGACGAAAAGTATTGTGTTCACGCTTTCACCTCCAGAGGGAGAATTATAGAAAATCTCGTTTGATTTTCATCGCTTTTGACGTCAATATGACCTCCCATGGCATTTACATAATTGTATACTATAGAAAGTCCAAGGCCCGTTCCATTTTCCTTTGTGGTGTAAAATGGCTCGAAGATACGCTGAAGATCTGATTTTGGTATAGCCTTGCCGTTGTTGGAAACAGAGATTTTAAAATAACTTTCAAATTTTTCAACCTCAAAGGATATCCATTTCCCTTCTTCAACTGCATCGAGCGCATTTGTGCCTATGTTAAGGAGTATCTCCATAAGCATGGATTTGTCGAACTTCGCAATAAAGGGAGAAGGAAAAGATGTTCTTATCTCAATGGACCTTTTTGACGCATTTTCCCTTAAAAGCAGCGCGATCTTCTTGACTATCTCGACAGGATCTCCTTCTTCAACGACAGGCGGTTTTTGACGGGCAAAATAAAGGAAATTTTCGAGAATTGAATTGATTCTTGCGAGTTCTTCGTCTATGTACTTCCACAGTTTTTCATTTTGATTTGGATCCGTTCCCTTTCTTAGCATCTGAATAGACGTAGAAATTATGTTAAGGGGATTTCTTATCTCATGTGTAACACCGGAAGAGAGTTTGCCAAGGGCAGCCATTCTTTCCTGAAAGATCATCTGCTTTTCGATCTTCACGACTCTCTGAATGCTTCTGTACCTTGATAGAAAGAAGGTTAAGTGATTTGAGAGCGTTTCGATCCACTCGAGATCTTCTGAAGAGTACCTTCCGCTTTTTTTGTGGCCTAAGACCATGAATCCTTCAACTTTACCGGCATTTTTCATCCAAACAAGCAACTCTTTGCCGGAAAATATCCCTGCAGATGGCAAACTGTAAAGATCCACAATCTTGAGTATATCTCCGCAAGGTATTTCCTTTTGATCAAGAACGCTTTTTACAGATCTGTAATTCCCATCATCATCCTTAAAGAACAATTCTATGTCTTCCGTGTTTAAAACACTCGATGCGTAATCAACTATAAGATGCTCAAGATCCTCGAGAGAATCTGTTTCAAGGCTTTTCTTGACAAAATTTATTGTTTTCTCTCTTTTATAGCCGCGTCCCGTGCGCAGGATTTTTTCAAAGAATTCGTCTATTTTTTGAAGATAATCTCCGAATACCAAAAAGGACAAAAATATCACGACAAAGGATATTGAAAACAACTGGATCAGACTTGAGGTCTTTGAAAAGTAGAAATTGGTGTAATAACTTATTATCAAAATAAAGGATATCAAAAGGGAGATCATCAATCCGTAAAGGGCATTCTTCAAAAAAGCCTTTGAAATCTGGATCATTCTTATCTCGTAGACAAGATTCACTATAGTGTAAAGATAAATTGGAATAAGGATAGAGTTCATTGCCGAAATATACGGCCACATTCCGTTATGATAAATCCACAGCCAGAAAATTATAACTTCAAGCGTCTCGAAGAGCCCGTAAAAAACAATGTAAGTCTGCACCTTAGATCTTGCAAAAAAGGAAATTATGTCGGTATACTTTCTTGTCATGAAAAATATCGAAAAGATAACGTTTAACGTTGATAGTATTCCCAAAAAAACAAGATCTGCTTTTGAAAGCAGAAAAAAATAGATTAAAATGGAGCCAACCAAAAGTATTCCGAATTCAAAAAAGTAAAGTACTTTAAACCTAAAAGCGTAAGATATCATAAGAACTGGGATGCTTCCAAAAAGAATAAAGAAAACGGACAAAAGCGCTATCGGTAACGGAAAATCGATCATATCGAAGAAAAGCGCCACATTCCAAAGGAAAGAGGTTGCTATCATCAAAATAAGGTAGGGATTCAAAGCCTTCTTGACGTAAAAATAATATCTCAAAGAAACGAAAAACAAAGTCAAATTGGCAACAAAACTCAAAGAATTGAAATAAAACCTTGCAGGCACATTCTCATCCCCTCATATCGATCCTAACACAAAAGAAGGCCGGTAAAAGCCGGCCTTCTTGACAATCAGATCTATTATGCTGTTTTCTTTGGCCTTTCGAACAAGGAAACGATAAGGACTATTATACCGACGATCAAATCATTGACAAGATTGACAGTGTAAGAATGTGTGATTCCCGGAATGAAAGCCGCTATTATCATCCATACTCCGCCTATCAAACCTATGATCCATCCTTGCCATGACGCATGTTCCGGAATCATCATGAATCCAAGTATCGCCACTATTATTCCAACGATCAGATCGTTGACAAGGTTCCCTGTTCCACCAAGAGGAATAAATGATGCTATGATAAGCCATATTCCTCCTATTATCAAAGTTGTCCAGCCTCTCCATGTCATAAAAATCACCTCCATCGAATTTTCTTTCCACTTTTAATTAGCAACGATCGTGCCAATATACGAAGATCAATCTTCTCAACGATTTCAAGACAATCTTTTCCGTTGTTGAAATGAAAAGTGCGAAGAAAATCTTCGCACTGTTTTTGAAAATACTCGTTAATTATGAAGATTCGCTGCGAACTTTTTCTTCACACATGATAGTTTTGTTGCTTTTGACATTAACTTACTCTCCTGACAAATCTTTCTATTCCCTTGAGGATGTATTCGGGAGAAAGATGTGCCTCTTCCATGACCT
>PNIW01000077.1 GCA_002878315.1 Mesoaciditoga sp.
ATCCCTGCCTTTTTATATGAATAAACAACAGGAATCCATGAAATGGAATTGAAAGATATAAGACCTCCAATACCATTCACCATAGTAAAAACATGGAATCCATGAAATGGAATTGAAAGAAAAGGGAGTAGTTAAAAATGTTAACTCCCTTATTTAAAACTTATCCTGTTATTGAATCCATGAAATGGAATTGAAAGGGAACAATCCTGATACTGCCCCCGCTCTTCAAAATTCGAATCCATGAAATGGAATTGAAAGACTCAACCATACCTATATACAGGTGCATGCACAATAAATTCATATGAATCCATGAAATGGAATTGAAAGGTGGAAAGAAGGAGCTAATACAATAAAAAACAGTATTGAGGGGAATCCATGAAATGGAATTGAAAGATTTTCTCCTTTTGCTATTTCCATCAATATTTTTAGTTGAATCCATGAAATGGAATTGAAAGACAAATGTGGCTTTCCATGACCTTATAAAATATCCTATGAATCCATGAAATGGAATTGAAAGAGTGATAAAAAATTATATTACATGCTATACTATGGAATATGAATCCATGAAATGGAATTGAAAGTCATGGGAAGCAAGTGAATACACTTTATATCTAACTTTTAACTCAGAATCCATGAAATGGAATTGAAAGACATCAAAAGAGATTTGACACTGTCAGAAACAAAAACAATGCTGAATCCATGAAATGGAATTGAAAGACACTTTTCTTCCATTTTTTCTTCTAAATTGTTTATGAATGTTACGAATCCATGAAATGGAATTGAAAGTGTCTTTTTCCTGTATAATGCAACTCTATAAGCCCTTTTTCTTGAATCCATGAAATGGAATTGAAAGGACTCCCTTCCATCCTCCCTTCCTCCTCCACTTTACTAGAATCCATGAAATGGAATTGAAAGCTGTCTCAAGCTGTCCTAAATCTTTTTGAATTTTTAATAAAGAATCCATGAAATGGAATTGAAAGTGGTCATTTGCCTAGCGATATCCAAGCAAAATTATCAAAGAATCCATGAAATGGAATTGAAAGATTTTCTGAACAATAAAAGTATATTTATGAAACAATAACTTGAATCCATGAAATGGAATTGAAAGTTGTAAAACGTTTTCTATCAACTCCAGCTTTTTCTTTTCCTGAATCCATGAAATGGAATTGAAAGACATATTAGACCTATATGATAGCAAAAATAAAATATCATGCAAGAATCCATGAAATGGAATTGAAAGTAACCTGTAATCACATTTTTACACCAATTAAATTTCTTTAAGAATCCATGAAATGGAATTGAAAGGAACTAATGCTTAATGTTCCAGCTCCTGAAACTGTTGGTATTGAGAATCCATGAAATGGAATTGAAAGTGGATGCTGAGGTGTCATTAATATGAGTGAAAATACTTTAGAATCCATGAAATGGAATTGAAAGGCTACTGCAATTAAAATTAAACTTCCCGCTATTATACTACTTTGAATCCATGAAATGGAATTGAAAGTAAATAAGTCCTGTTCCATCCCAACTATCATGAGTTACTATCTCATGAATCCATGAAATGGAATTGAAAGGTGATTGGATAGTTATATACATCTTTAATGATGCATATTTGTGAATCCATGAAATGGAATTGAAAGTGTCAAATATGAAAACGGCTTTTTATCCCATAAGATTAATGAATCCATGAAATGGAATTGAAAGAATATTGTCTTTTGGTATGCTTCTTTATCTCTGACTATATCAGAATCCATGAAATGGAATTGAAAGATAGTATTTGAACCTGAAGGTAATGCCGCTATAACATTGAATCCATGAAATGGAATTGAAAGTTTTCAAGAGTAAACCTTGAAAACCATAGATAATAACCACCATGAATCCATGAAATGGAATTGAAAGTTAAGTAAAATCCAAATA
>PNIW01000107.1 GCA_002878315.1 Mesoaciditoga sp.
TCTTCTTCCGTTATCGGTGTGAAATTCTCGGCTATCTCTAAAGCCATAGGAAATAATCTTTCGTCTCCCGGCGGTACGGCCGCAGTTATTGGCTGGGAGAGTGTGTATCTCAAAGACAATTCGGCAAGTTTTGGATCTTCAATAGGTGTATACCAACTCTTCGGATGCTTATCATCATCCTTCGGCTTTGTCGTCAGTGCGAGAGATTTTATTGCAAGAATTCCCATATTCTTTGATCTCGCCTTCTCTATCACCGCAGGTCCAAAGTTCTCCTTGAATGTCAAAACCCAGTTTATGGGAAATAGTATCGTGTCAAAATCGAATGCGTCCATCAATTGAATGGCGATTCTGTCAGAATGAGCCGAAAACCCTATGTATCTTATAAGCCCTTCCTTTTGAGCCTTCACAAATTCCTCCAGCGCACCATTCGGCCCTATGACCTTTTCAAATTCTTCTTCTGTCGTCATCGCGTGCAACTGGTAGAGATCGAAATGATCCGTTCCGATACGCTTGAGCGATGCTTCGAGTTCCTTGCGTGCTTCATCCTTTGTACGCCCATCAGTTTTACACGCAAGAAAGACTTTATCTCTTTTTCCTTTAAGCGCATTTCCCAATTTTATCTCTGCATCTCCATAACTCGGCGCAACATCGAAATAATTCACGCCTCTGTCTATAGCCTCAGCGACAATTGAATTTGCTCTGATTTGTTCCAAATTCATCACGACAATTCCACCCATTCCTAAAATGGATAATTTCTCTCCGGTCTTTCCCAAAATTCTTCTTTGCATGTTATCACCTCTTTATTTCCATAGTACCACCTATTCCAAAAGGAACAAAGGTGTAATTTGATGTGAATCTTCCGAAATCCCTGAATGTCCCGGGTCCTACGAATTCGTCTTTGAGAATATTTGAAATCCAATTTGGCCCCATGAGGTTGAAAAGCGTTGTCGATACGATAACCTTTATTTCATTTTCTCCTTCTTCGACAAGATCCGTGATGTCAAAGTTGTAAGGCTTCCAGTACTTTACACCTGCAGGCTTTCCATTCACGTATAATTCAGCGCATGCGGCGTTAACGTCTGTCAATTCCAAATAAATTCTGTCTTCAAGTTTTGGCTGTATTTTAAACTTTCCGCTGAATTCGGCCTTACCCGCGTAAAAGGGATAACCGGATTTCGTAAGATCCAATCCTATCTTTTTCGATCTTCCATCTATCGCAAATTCTCCAAATTTCTCGCCAAGCACCTGAAAATCTCCCACTATGTACGCCGTGTCGAGCTCTGTCGAATCGTAATCTTTGAAATTCTCAACTCTTACATGAGTTCCCGGCCCTGTTACGTTGTTGAACTTTTTGCCTTCTATCACGAGCATATTCTGCCCCTTTTTCAAAAGTCCGGTTATTGGGATTTTTGTGAAATTCACATCCTTCCAACTCTTATCCGGATCGAATGCACCCATCTCGCCACGCTTTTTAAGAGGCTTTACCTCTGTTTGATTGAGAATTATTCTATCTAAATTTTCTGCAAGTTCAACCACGGCAAAGACTTCACCTTTTGGGGGATTTAGAACATCAAAAGTGTAAATCGCCCGAAATGGAGTTCCATCTGCCGCGTCATAGAATAACTGCCATCCCTTGGATATATGTTGATCTTCAAGAACTCTTTTCCCGCCTATCTCAAGAGTTATCTTATCAAGCGGCATAACGTTTGGCTCTAATGGCTTTACGTCCCAGTTCATCCTTACAAATTCTTTTTTAAAACTGCTTTCAAACTCTATTCCCGAGTCTAAAAATTGCGGTGTCACAGGCACATCCAGATCATGAGCGGGATAATAAATCAACATGCTTCCTGCGGGATAAAATTTCACATTTATCTCAATCCTACCATCTGTCCTTTTATACGGG
>PNIW01000069.1 GCA_002878315.1 Mesoaciditoga sp.
CCCCCCCCGTGCGGTGCCACACCGCCATAGGTATCAACTATTATCTTTCTTCCGGTTAATCCCGTATCACCCATAGGACCTCCTATTACAAAGCGCCCCGTTGGGTTTATGTAAATCTTTGTATTTTTCGTGAAAAAATTCGCCGGAATTATTTTCTTTATGACCTCTTCTCTTATGCCATTTTCGAGATCGACCCTTGAAACATTTGGATCGTGCTGGGCAGAGACGATAACGGCGTCAACGGCGATTGGATTGTTATCATCGTCAAATTCTATAGTTACCTGAGTTTTCCCATCAGGCCTTAGAAAATCAAGGGTTTTATCTTTTCTAACTTCGGCAAGTCTTCTTGCAAGTCTATGGGCAAGAGATATGCTCAAAGGCATATATTCCGGTGTTTCATCTGTTGCGTACCCAAACATTATTCCCTGATCTCCGGCTCCAAGTTTTTCGAGGGGATCCGAGACCTTTTCTCCTTCTTTTACCTCAAAAGCCTCGTCAACGCCTAATGCTATATCCGGAGATTGCTCATCTATTGCCGTAATAACGGCGCATGTTTCTCCATCAAAACCATACTTGGCCCTTGTATATCCGATATCGAGAACGGTTTTACGCACGACCGAGGGAATGTCTATGTACGCGCGCGTCGTCATCTGGCCTCCAACCATTACCTCTCCCCTTACGACGAAGGTCTCAATTGCGACCCTACTTTCCGGATCCTGGGCCAACGCCTCATCCAAAATCGCATCCGACACCTGATCTGCTATCTTGTCAGGATGCCCTTCCGTAACACTTTCGCTTGTGAAAAGTTTCTTCACTTTAGTTCCTCCTTTTTTAAAAGTTCTTCGTATTCTTGCGGGGTCAGAAATCTTCCCCCGTTTATCTCTGAAGAGACAACATTGTAATTCTCATCTAATTCCATATGAATGACAACCAGATCATCAGATCTTTGACCTACCAATTCCTTATCAAGAAGTATGGAAGGCCCTTCATCGTAATTTATCTGGAAATCATATCCCTTTCTTAATATGGTCTTAAAAAGCGTTCCTTTTTTGCTTTGAGTGTACATAAAAATTCCATCTTTTTCAAAATAAAGCGGTCCTTTCTGGATCTTTTTACGCCTGAAAAACATTCTGAATCTTCCTTATCTTCGGTAAAAGATTCGAATTAACCTTAAGTTTGGCATGAATTACACCATCTATAGATTCAAAATTCAAAATTCTTATTCCATCTATATTTAGAATCTTTTGCCATTTATCGATCTCCATACTTCCCTCAAATGGAACGTAATCCTTTGTCAATTCTTCACGAACTCTTGTTATCAGATCATCAATGTAAAGACCCTTGGCGGCTGAAACAAAGATCGCGTCATCGTACTTTCTTGAAAGCATTGACAAGCGACTTGATGAACAAAGATCGATCTTGTTTATGACCTTCAAAATTGGAACATTTGAAGCGTCTATTTCATTTATAGCCTCAAGAGAAACGTTTATCTTCTTCTCAACATCATCATCGGATCCGTCGGCAACGAGTAAAATAAGATTGGCCTCCTTTATTTCATCGAGAGTGGCTTTAAAGGCATTAACGAGTTGGGCGGGCAATTTAGATATGAACCCAACCGTATCGGAAAAGAGCGCGTAAAGATTTTCTCCTATCCATATTCTTCGGGTTATCGGATCGAGTGTTGTGAAAAGTTTATCTTCACTTTTTATGTCAAAACCGCTAAGACACTTCAAAAGCATCGATTTCCCTGCATTCGTATATCCAGCAATGGAAACCTTAGGTATCAAAGAAGAGTTCCTTCTGCCTTTTTTGATCATCTTGTTTTTTTCTATTCTTTCAAGTTCTTCCCTAAGAAAGGTGATCTTTCTCTTTATAGTTCTTCGGTCCATCTCCAACTTTGTCTCTCCGGGTCCGACTGTACCTATGCCTCCACCCATTCTCGATAAATTCTTCGATCTTATAAGATGCGAAAGCGTATACTCCAAAGTTGCAAGTTGAACCTCTATCTTTCCTTCCTCGGTCGTTGCGCTACGTGCAAATGCACGTAAAATGATCTCCGTTCTGTCAAGCACCTCAACTTTTAAGATTTCCTCAAGTTTTGATCTCTGGACAATGGTAAGTTCATCATCCGTAATTACACCATCTGCGCCATAGAGTTCTATGTATCTTGCAACGGAACTAAGTTTCCCACTCCCAAGGTACGTCGGCAGAGGAGAACTCAAAAATTGCCAAAAAACTCCAACTCCTTCAATTCCAACGCTCTTTGCAAGGAGTGACAATTCTTCAAGACTTTTTTCTACCTCGTAACCTCTCGAATGGCTAACGCCAAGCAATACAGCCTTTTTCAATCCTTTTCTGTTTTTTCCTCCTCTTCCAGAGATTCCTTTCCTATTACTTCTTCGAGTTCAAGATATTCAGACGGAATAACGGTACTTATAGCATGCTTGTATACCATATTTTGCTGTCTTCCGCTTTCGATCAAAACGGTGTAATTGTCAAAAGATTTAACAAGTCCTTTGACCTGAAAACCGTTAATTAGATAAATTTTGGCTTCTATCTTTTTCTTTCTAAGATAATTCAGCAACTTATCTTGTAGATTTTGTTTTTCCACCGATTAGGCCCCCTATTCAATGAATTGAATTACTTTTTCAAGAGACGACTGCTCATCTAAATTTATCCATATGGCGTCTTTATACTTTCTAAACCAAGTCAACTGTCTTTTGGCATAGTGTCTTGTCGATAATTTTACCATCTCTATACATTCCTTTAGATCAATTTTCCCTTCAAGATATTGTACCACTTCTTTATACCCTATGGATCTCATAGGCTTCAAATTCTTTGAATATCCCATATTTATGATATTTTTAACCTCATCGACAAGACCGCTTTCAAACATAAAATCGACTCTTCTGTTTATCCTGGAATAAAGTTCATTTCTATTTCTCGTAAGTATAAATACCACGTATCTGTCCTCACCAGTTCTCTCATTCCAGAGGTTTGATATGGGTCTGCCTGTAAGAATGTATACCTCGAGAGCCCTTACAGTTCTCACAAGATCATGTGAATCTATCTTCTCAAAGGCCTTCGGGTCAACAAGTAAAAGAAGATCTCTAAGAGATCCGGGCCTTTCCCTTTCAATCTTCAAAAGTGCCTCTCTTATCCTTTCATTCTTAGACGGCCCATTGAAAATTCCATATCTTAAAACCTCAAAATAAAGGCCCGTTCCTCCGACAAGAATAGGTATCTTTTTTTTCGAAATTATATCTTCCATTAATTCCAGGGCCATATCTCTGAACCTTTTGACATCAAATTCTTCATCCGGATCTATTACGTCTATCATGTGATGGGGAATCTCTTCTCTCAATTTTGGATCGACTTTCGAAGTGCCTATGTTCATGTATCTGTATATCTGCATCGAGTCCATCGATATTATCTCCCCGCCAATTCTTTTAGCAAGTTCGATTGCAAACTCGCTCTTTCCAACCCCGGTAGGTCCCATTATTACAGGTATCTTCAAATCTCTATCACTCCATAACCTATCTTGCTTTTCAAACTTCCGACAATTTTATCGAATTTATATCTTTCAAAGATCGAGTCATTCCACCTTGCCTTTACGACTATTCTTTTACGTGCTATTCTTTTCATCTCCTCTATGTCTTCAGGATCTATTCCGGAATAATCTGCAAAGGGTCTTAAAAGATTCATCGCAGAAGATTTAAAGTTTGGATGTTCGAACATTGGATCAACGTAAATACAGTCGAAAATTTCATTGCTTTCCCTTATGAACTTCTTGTAATCGTATTCCAAAATCTCTATCCTTCTTGCTGATTCTCTAACCCAATCAGGCAGATTTTCATCTCCAAGGCCATTTTCGACGATTATCTTTATTATCCTTGAACTTTCAAGGCACTTAACATATCCTTCGGGCAAAAAATGAGCGATTAAAATAGCCTCACTTCCGAGGCCGAGGGTACAATCAAGTACCTTCTCATTCCCGGAAAGTGAAAGTGATTCGATAAGGTAATCTCGCTGACCCATCTCAACGTTAGACTTTCTTAAAACGGCAAGAGATGGATGAAAAAAGAGACGTTTCCCATCTTTCACAGCAGAAATTCCGTATTTTTCAACGATTATAACTATTTCTCCTTCCATAAAAGAAAAATGTCTGCGTGGAATGTATCGACAATCAAAGGCCTGCGCAAGTGCCTTTGCTTTATTTACCTGATGTGGAAGGGGTTTGTGGGACGTTGTTACCGCTATTCGCAATTTGGGATTCGATCTCCTTCATGGTTTGCTTTAGGTAATCCAGTTCCTGTTTGGTCTTGTTGTATTCTTTCAAAACGCTTTCGTATTCGCTTTTGGCTTTTGTGTACGCGATGTAAGATGTAACATCGAAATACACAAGATACGCGGCGATTATCAAAAGCACTATAAGAATTATCTTTTTTCTCATAAGTTCAAAGATATAGAAGAAGAATTGATCGTCACATTAGACGTTACTATCGTCCCGGTTGCGCTCTTTATTGAAACGATCGCAGGATAACCCTGTGAAGTTGGAGAAATAAAGGGATACAAGGTGAAATCGTAAGTGTTATTTAAGGTGTTCCAGTATCCTTGCGCTGTGAAGGTATAGGTGTGTGAAAAGTCCGAAACAGATGCATATCTGTAAAGTCCGCCGTAAAGTTCTGGATCTGACGAAGTACCATGTGTTACGTATAAAGGCACAATCTGAGACATATCAAGGCCGATCGCGCTCAAGGTAACAGGAGCCGTCGCAGACGTAGAAAGATTTGAAAGATTCCAAAGAATCAAA
Source organism: Mesoaciditoga sp. (assembly GCA_002878315.1). Taxonomy (GTDB): domain Bacteria; phylum Thermotogota; class Thermotogae; order Mesoaciditogales; family Mesoaciditogaceae; genus Athalassotoga. The sequence continues at coordinate 4,814 of PNIW01000069.1, forward strand.
GCCGTCTTGTTCTGACCGTAATTGATCTGTAGCAGCGTTACTTGCATCTTTTGAAGATTATAACTGTAAAAAGGCACATTCACAGAGGTTGAAACGGGAATGGTATACTGCTGTCCGTTACCAAGAACAACGGTGGCAACGGGGCCTATGTTTATCAAAAGGGAATTTAATATGAAAGGAGGATTCCCATTAAAAGCAAGGCCTTGAAGGCCATCGATTGGATTTGCGACGTAGAAATTTGCAGTTCCGTTAAGCGGCGGAAAAAGATCGTATACTCTGTTGTAAACGGAACTGAGAATCACCGTGTTGCCGTTGGCGTTCATAGCGTCTATTGATTTTATAAATATATTTATATGATTAACGGACGAAAATGGCGTCGCCTGGATATAGGTCCGGTAAGATATCGTAGTTGATTGCGTCTGGAAACATCCAGAAAGTATCAAAGAAAGAGTTCCTACTGACACGATTAAGAAAAACAAAAGGCTTTTTTTCAAAAGACTCACCTACCCTTTTACCGTCAATTGAGATTCCCATTCGATCAAAGATTTGACAATCTCGTCTAAATAACCATCCATAACCTCTTCAAGATTATACGCGGTAAATCCATTTCTGTGATCGGTAACCCTTTTTTGTGGGAAATTGTAAGTTCTTATCTTTTCACTTCTTTCTCCCATACCTATCTGGTTTCTTCTCATATCCGACATCTTTTCCTCTTCTTCGCGTTTCTTCATCTCAAAAAGTTTTGCCCTCAATATCTTCATGGCTATAACTCTGTTTTGAACTTGAGATCTTTCTGATTCGCAAACGACAACCGTACCTGTAGGTATATGCGTTATTCTTACGGCAGATTCAGTTCTGTTTACGTGTTGGCCCCCGGCTCCAGAAGATCTGAATGTATCTATTCTGAGATCATCTGGATTTATCTCGATATCAACCTCCGTTGCTTCAGGTAAAACCGCCACAGTCGCGGTTGAGGTGTGAATCCTTCCAGATGCTTCGGTAACCGGTACTCTTTGCACTCTATGAACACCGCTTTCATATTTGAAAAGTTTGTAGGCGCCATTTCCAGAAATTGAAAAAGTAACCTCCTTGAACCCACCAAGTTCTGTTTCATGGGAATCAAGAATCTCGGCCTCAAGACCATGCCTTTCGGCGTACCTGAGATACATCCTCAAAAGGTCCCCGGCAAAGATAGCACTTTCCTGTCCTCCAACTCCGGCTCTTATCTCGACAATAACATTTCTTGAAAAATTAGAATCGAGCGAATCTAAAAAATCGCCGGCCTCCTTTTCCAGTTTTGAGATCGTATCTTCCTTTTCCTTTATCTCCTTCAAAATTTCCTCATGCAAATCCGGAGAATCGAGAGATCTCAATTCATCTATTTCGTTAAGAACTTTCAAATACTCTTCATACAACTTTGCCGGTTTTTCCACCTCTGAAAGTTCCTTGGAATACTTTATGACCATCTCAGGAGACTTTAAAACCTCCGGATCGATCAAACTTTCATTGATTTTCTTGTACTTCTCGTAAAAACTTTTTAAACTTTCTATCATCCGAATACCTTCCTTCACACAAGAAATTATATAATAAAATTGTTTCAATATGAATCTTGTATGTGTAAAACCATAGAAAGGATTGATCCCGATCACCCAAAAATCGTTTTTAACGCTCTCTTTTGCATCTTTTCTTGCCATCGCTGTAATCTATTACGGTATCTCTTGCTACAAAGACTACGAATTCTCATTCTTAATTCTTAATATCTTTATTGCATGGATTCCTTTCTCTCTTTCATTTTTGATCACGCGTATTTACAATTCAAGATTAAAAAAAATATCAAAATTATATCTTTTGACTCCCGTGTTAATTCTATGGCTTATCTTTTATCCCAACATTCCTTACATCCTGACAGATGTCATTCACATAAGATCCTTGGATTACATTAAGATGGAGAACAGCATTTTCGTTTACAATCAAAATATAATCCGCTGGTACGAATTGATTCAGATAACATTTGCAGTCTTTTTGAGTATAGCCATGGGCTTTATCTCTCTTTTCAACATTCAAAAGATCATCGAAGAGAAAGATAGAGCCTTAGGCTGGATATTTGTCATAACGATCTCATTTTTTTCAGGCATCGGGATATATTTTGGAAGATTTTTAAGACTCAACAGTTGGCAAATTCTAAATTTATTCAACGCCGGGAATCTTTCATTTATCATCAAACATCTCGAGTTCTTCACAGCTTTTATAACCTTTTTCGCACTTTCCTGGCTTTTTATCTACATGGTGATCTATCTTTTAACAAAGAGATGAAAAACAATTTTGTTATAAATTTCACAAATCAGAAAAACGAAATACCTCCTTTTGTGTTAAAATATTTACGGAGAGTGAAATAAATGGGTACACTTTATTTGAAGTACAGACCCAAAAAATTTGAAGACGTTGTGTGGCAAGATCATGTCAAAAAGATCCTTATAAATGCCATAAAGTCTAAAAACATCTCCCATTCCTACCTTTTTAGCGGTCCCCGCGGCACCGGAAAGACTTCTGTTGCGAGAATCCTCGCAAAGAGCATCAACTGTTCAAACCCTGTGGATGGGTATGAACCATGCAATGTGTGCAATTCATGCGTTGAAATAGATTCCGGAAATTCACTCGATGTCATAGAAATGGACGCAGCCTCAAACAGAGGAATAGATGAGATAAGAAATATAAGAGATCGCGTCGCTTACATGCCATTCAATCAGAAGTACAAGGTTTACATCATCGATGAGGTCCACATGCTGACAAGAGAATCCTTCAACGCACTTTTAAAAACGCTCGAGGAACCGCCAGAAAAAACAATCTTCATTCTCGCGACAACCGAAATACAAAAGGTGCCAGAAACCGTCTTATCGAGGTGTCAGGTCTTAGAATTCAGAAGAATCCCATCCGATGTTATAAAAGAAAGACTTGCAAAGATATGCGAAAATGAAAAGATAAAATACGAACCGGCAGCGCTTGAACATATTTCAAAAGTTGCATCGGGTGGCATGAGGGATGCGCTTGGGATGCTCGAGGAAATATCGAGATTTGCCGAAGATGAGATAACTTTAAACGATACGCTCCTCGTGCTCGGAGAGAGTCCTGTTGAGATCGTTGAAAGTTACACATCCTCGATTTTGGATGGAAATGTCGAATCGCTTATCAATATCATAGAATCGATAAAAAATCGTGGCATCGATGTCATGAATTTTCTTAAAAATGTGGTAGAATATTCATCGGAAAAAATAGAAGATCTTCGAGTGATCCAGATCGGAAGGTTTGCAATCGATCTGATTCAGTACCTTAAATACGAAGAAAGGCAATTCGACGTCTTTAAAATCATGAGTGTCTTTGAAGCGTTAAAATATAAAAAGCGTGAAACAGATCTTCCCGTAATCGAGAAAGAAAAGGCCACCGAGAATGTTATCAACAAATTTGTGGAAAGTTATCGAAACGAAGATCTTTCTGTTTATGTGTCTTTAAAAATGTCTATCTTGAAGGATTTAGGCGACAGAATACTTGTCATCTCTTACGTTCCTATTCATAAAGAGATTTTAGAGGAAAAGGCAGAAGAGGTAAACAACAAATTCAAAGAAATCGCTAAAAGGGATGTGCGCTTTGTCTTTGCCTATTCGAAAGTACCAATCGATTCTATGGAAGACAGTCTAAGAGAACCTGTCATAAAGGTTTTGAGTCTTTTTGGTGGTAAGATTCTCCCGGAAGGAGGCTAAAAATGGCTAAAAATTTTGGCTTTGGAGGAAATATAGGAAATTTAATGAAACAGGCCCAGGAAATGCAAAAAAAGATTGCAGCAGTTCAGGAAAATCTTAAGAATATAGAGATAAGCGCGACGGTCGGTGGCGGAGCGGTCATTGTTAAGGGCAATTGTGATTACGAGATAAAAGAGGTAAAGATCTCGAATGATCTGCTTTCGGATCATGAAATGTTGGAAGATTTGCTTGTGAGTGCCTTTAACGAATACGCAAATATGGTCAAAGAGCGTTCTGAAGAAGAGATGAAATCCGCTACAGGTAACATAAAGATACCTGGATTTTAATCAAATTAAGGAGGTTGTTAAAATGTCAGAAGTAAAAGTTGGAATTAACGGATTTGGAAGGATTGGAAGGCAAATCTTGCGTGTCATCCTCGAGCAAAAGAGGCCGATAAATGTTGTGGCAGTAAATGATATAACGGATACTAAAACCCTTGCTCATCTCTTTAAATACGATTCAAACTACGGCACATACAAGGGAACTGTTTCTTACACCAATGACGCGATAATAATAGACGGGAAAGAGATAAAAGTTTTTGCCGAAAAGGATCCTTCCAAACTTCCATGGAAGGCGCTCGGAGTAAGGCTTGCCGTTGAATCTACCGGACTTTTCACAAGCAAGGATAAGGCAATGGCCCACATTCAAGCCGGGGCCGAGAAAGTTATAATTTCTGCTCCCGCAGACGGTGCCGACTCAACGATAAATCCTCATGTCAACGATGAAGCTTTAAAAAAGGAACATGTTGTCATATCGACGGGATCATGCACAACCAACTCTCTTTCTCCGCTTGTAAAAGTGCTTGAAGACAATTTCGGAATAGTCAAAGGTTTTATGACAACAGTCCACGGCTACACAAACGATCAGAGAATTCTTGATCTGCCCCACAAAGATCTCAGACGCGCGAGGGCTGCCGCGATGAATACAATACCAACCTCAACGGGTGCGGCAAAGGCCATTCACCTTGTCATTCCTTCTGTTAAAGGAAAACTTGACGGTATGGCCTTGAGAGTGCCGGTTTCGACAGGTTCTATAACAGATCTCAAAGTTATAGTCAAAAGGCCGACAACCGTTGAAGAGGTCAACGCGGCATTCAAAAAAGCTTCCGAAGGGCCGATGGGTAAGGCTTTACTTTACTGCACCGACGAGATCGTTTCGCGCGATATAATAGGAGAAACACATTCTTGTATCTTCGATTCTCTCCTAACAAAGGTTAACGGAGAACTCGTTAATGTCTTCGGATGGTATGACAACGAATACGGATATACAAACAGGGCCGTTGATTTGATAGAAATGGTTCAGAAACTCCTTTGATGGTGGTTTTTATGAGTAAATTAACGATAAGGGATGTTGATCTGAAAAATAAGCGCGTCTTAATGCGTGTGGATTTCAACGTTCCAATTGAAAATGGTGTAATAACTGACGATACCCGCATAAGAGCCGAATTGCCAACCATTCAATATGTGATAGACAAGGGTGGAAAGGTTATACTCCTTTCCCACCTTGGCAGGCCAAAGGGAGGGCCGGATCCTCAATTCTCACTCGAGCCGGTGGCAAAAAAACTTGAAGAATTGCTCGGAAGAAAGGTAATCTTCTGCCATGATACGATCGGACCAAGGGCCGAAGGACTTGTTAATTCAATGAAGCCTGGCGATGTTGTACTGATGGAAAATACAAGGTTCTTCCCGGGCGAGGAGAAGAATGATCCAGAACTTTCAAAGTCATTTGCAAAACTTGGAGATATTCACGTTAACGATGCGTTCGGAACTGCCCACAGGGCCCACGCATCGAATGTCGGGGTCGCACAGTATCTGCCGTCCGTTGCCGGGTTTTTAATGGAAAAAGAAATCGAGATGCTTTCGAAGGTTACATACTCTCCACAAAAGCCTTATGTCGTCATACTTGGCGGTGCAAAGGTATCGGACAAGATAGGAGTTATAGATAATCTTCTCAAAAAGGCTGACAGAGTTCTTATAGGCGGAGCCATGATGTTCACCTTCCTAAAGGCCCAGGGGTATAAAATAGGCACCTCAAAGTTTGAAGAGGATAAAATCGATGTCGCAAAAGAGATCCTCGCAAATGCGAAAAAACTCAACGTTGATTTCGTTCTTCCAGTTGATGCCGTATGCGCGCGAGAGTTGAAAAGTGGAACTGAAAAGAAGATCGTGGATATATCCTCTGGAATTCCCGATGGATGGATGGGGCTCGATATAGGACCGAAGACTATAGAACTTTTCAAATCCAAACTTGACGGTGCTAAAACCGTTGTATGGAATGGCCCAATGGGCGTTTTTGAAATAGATGATTTTGCAACCGGCACAAAGGCAATAGCAGAAGCGCTCGCAAAAATGAAAGGTGCTGTAACAGTTGTAGGTGGAGGAGATAGCGCCGCCGCAATGGACAAATTTGGACTTTCTGAAAAGGTTTCACACGTCTCGACTGGCGGCGGAGCATCACTCGAGTTCTTGGAAGGAAAAGAATTGCCCGGGATTGCTTCGATTTCAGACGCAAAAAAAAACGTCCGCTGATAGTTGCCGGTAACTGGAAAATGAACAAAACCCCTTCGGAGGCGAGGGCTTTCGCAAGGGATTTGATAAAAAGCGTAAAAGTCAATGGAGACACAAAGATATGGGTATTTCCGTCTTTTGTGTCTCTTTCTGTTGTAAAGGAGATCTTCACAGGTTACGATCTTGTGGTTGGAGCCCAGAATGTTCATTCACAAAAGTCTGGAGCCTTTACAGGAGAGGTTAGCGTCCCGATGCTCAAAGACATGGGAATAGATCATGTTATAATAGGCCATTCGGAAAGAAGACATATCTTTGGTGAAAGCGATCAGTTCATAAATGAAAAGGTAAAGGCGGCCATCTCAGGTGGGATGAATGTCATTCTTTGTATCGGAGAAACGCTCGAAGAGAGGCAAAGTGGAAGAACCTTCGATGTAATAAAAGATCAACTTTCAAAAGACTTAGAAGGGGTCAAAATAGAAGATCCTCAAAGACTCACGATAGCGTATGAGCCGGTATGGGCAATAGGAACCGGCGTTGTAGCCCAGCCTTATCAGGCGCAAGAAGCGATGGCATATGTCAGGGATCAGTTGAGAAAAATTTATCCCGATATCGCGGAAAAAATATCCTGTCTTTACGGTGGTAGCATGAATAAAGAAAACTGTCAGGAACTCTTCCTTCTTCCCGATGTAGACGGGGGTTTGATAGGTGGTGCCTCTTTGAAGTTAGAGGAATTCGTTGAAATATACAAAATCGCAACCAAATTCTGTTGATTTGGACTCTGGAGGTAATGCCTTTGAATGATTTTTTTACCTATTTGATCATAGGAATAGGAATTGTAGCGGCAATGATTGCAGGTCTTTTTTATATTCAATCTTTAACCTACAACGTTTCCGGATATGTGCGTGATTTTGAAGGAAATCCTATAGGAAATGTCATGATAAGTTTCGACAATGGATATGCTTCTGTTTATACAAATTCCAACGGATACTGGTCTAAGAATGGTTTAAAGGGAGATGTAAAGATCGATGCAAAGAAGGCGGGGTGGAGGTTCACTCCTGCCATAAATGTAAATGGAAATGATCAAAATGTAAACTTCTACGGTATCCAAGAAAAGGTAAATGGAGTTTTCGATACAGGCAATAAACCACGCGATCTTATTCTGGATCCAAAGGGCGAAAAAGGGTACGTAAGCGTTTCGTCACAAAATGTCGTTGATGTTTTCGATCTTTCAACCTATAACATTCTTGAACAGATAAATGTTGGAATAGATCCGTGGAAGATGGTCTTCGATCCGCAAAACAGCATGGTATACGTTGCGAATTTTGGAGACAACACTGTAACAGTCATAAACGCAAGAACGAATAAGGTTGTGACGAATATAAAGGTCGGAAATGAACCACTTGGAATGGCGTTGGATCCAAAGACAAACAGAATATATGTCGCGAACAATCTCGACAACACCTTAACCATAATAGACGCATCAACAAATAAAGTCATCGGTACAATCAACGTCGGAAAAAGCCCTTATGGTATAGCCGTGGATGAAAATAACAATTTGATATATGTGACAAATTCCGGAGACAATACTGTAAGCGTGATAAATGGAAGCACAAATATGGTGATTAACACTATCAAGGTCGGGAATACTCCGTCTTCTATATGCATCGGAAACGGTATTGTATACGTCCTAAATGAATCTGATGGAAGCATAAGTATGATAAAGAATTCTGCGGTAATAGGAACTTTCAACGTTGGCACTGGTATCAACAGTATGACATATGATCCGGCAGTAGACGCTATTTATCTTACCAATTCAAAGACCGATTCTTTGATCTTTTTAAACGCACAAACAGAATCGGTAGTAAGAACTTTGTCTGTTGGTCACGAGCCCTGCGCCGTTAAAGTAAATCGAAATTCAGACGAGATATACGTTGTGAATTACGGAAGCGGCACAGTAAGCGTTATAAAATGAAGGAGGGATTTATGCTCGATATAAAAGTCATTCGGGAAGATCCACAGAAGGTAAAGATACTTCTTGGAAGAAGAGGAGTTCCCGAAGAAGAGATAGACAAAATACTGAAAATGGATGAAAAAATAAGAAAGATGATAACAGATCTAAACTCGATGAGAGCAGAAAGAAATTCAATCTCAAAAGAGATCGCAAAGTTGAAGGCTGCCAAAGACGAAGAAGGGGTAAATAAAATTTTAGATCGTGGAAAGATGCTATCCGAAAAAATAAAAAGCGATGAAGATGAACTGTCAAGACTTCAATCCCAGTTAAACCAGGCATTGTTATTCTTGCCAAATATACCTTATGAAAAAGTACCATTTGGAAGAGACGAAAATGACAATGTGGAGATAAGAAGATGGGGAGAGCCTACAAAGTTCAACTTCGATCCTCAGCCTCACTGGGATCTCGGATCAAAAAGGGGTCTTCTCGATTTCGAGAGGGCTGCAAAGATCTCCGGATCAAGATTCACAATTCTTAAAGGAGACGCCGCTCTCATGGAAAGGGCTCTTATCTCCTTCATGATAGATCTGCATACAAAAAAGCATGGATACACAGAAATTCTTCCGCCACATCTTGTTTTAAGACAAACAATGCTCAATACCGGCAAATTGCCAAAATTCGAAGAGGAGTCTTATTCAACGACATTAGACGACCTTTTCCTTATTCCAACTGCCGAAGTCCCTCTCTCTGCCATGCATCAGGACGAGATAATAGACGAAAAGGATCTTCCCCTCAAGTACGTCTCGTACACTCCGTGTTACAGAAGAGAGGCCGGTAGTTACGGAAAAGATGTGCGCGGTATGATAAGGCAGCATCAATTCGACAAAGTTGAACTCGTAAAGTACACAAAGCCCGAAGACTCTTATGAGGAACTCGAGAGTCTAACCCACGATGCCGAAGAAGTGCTCCAGTATCTTGAACTTCCTTACAGGGTTATAGAACTTTGCACGGGAGACATAGGTTTTGTTTCGGCAAGAACGTACGACATAGAAGTATGGCTTCCATCGTACAACAATTACAAAGAGATATCTTCCTGCAGCAATGTGACAGACTTTCAAGCCCGCCGGGCGAATGTTAGAATAAAGAGAAATAACGGTACTCTTGAATTTGCCCATACACTAAACGGTTCGGGTCTGGCCGTTGGAAGGACATTGGTTGCCATCTTTGAAAATTACCAAACCAGAGATGGAAAGATAAGGGTGCCGGAGGTTTTAAGAGATTACATGGGAGGAAAGACTGAAATATAGTGTCCGAATTTTTCTTTGCAAAAGTAGAGAACGATATCGCCGAGTTTGACGATCACGAGATAAATCACATGAAGGTCTTAAGAATAAAAAATGGATCCGAGATATTCTTTACCGATGGAAAAGGCCATCTTTTCAAAGGCATTCTTTCCAATAGTCAAGCGAAAATTGACGGCATCGTAAAGGTCCAGGAAAGAAAACAACCGTTGATACATATCGTAATTTCTCCAATAAAATGGGAAAGAATGCGCTTTTTGGTCGAAAAAGCAACAGAATTAGAGATTTCCACACTTGTTCTATCGAATATGGATAGAACCACAAGAAAGGAAACGGAGTCAAAGGTAAAGAAGATCGAATTTGTAATGCGCGACGCACTCAAGCAGAGCGGAAATCTTTACATGCCAAAGATAGTCGATCTAAAAGATTTCAAAATTCCGCAAAGTGCGGTAAGGGTTTTATTCGATCCGGACTCGAAAAAATCGATAAGGGAAATCGAAGATTCTTCTGAATATGTGTTGATCTTTGGACCCGAGGGTGGATTTACACAAAGAGAAAAAGAGAGATTCGAATCGATGGGTTTTGAAAAAATAAAATTAAGCGAAAGAATCCTAAGAGTTGAGACGGCGGTAATATTTGCTTTATCATCTATAACGGTACTCAAGGGGGTGTTACAATGATGTACAGTTACACAAACATAGAAAAGGAGATATCCAAAAATTACAGAGAAAGGTTGAATGAAGCGAAAAAACCTTCAGAAGTAATGGATATATTCTCCAAAACGATCATCGATCTGCTTTCCAGGATAAATGAGGACTTCGCGCAGTACACGCTATCAGACATTAAACTCGATATTAATAGCGAAAAAAAATACGAGATTTCGGAAAATCTGAGCAAAGATCCACGATTCGATTATCTCATCAGAGAAAGCGATCTTCCGGCGATAATAGAAAGATTAGCCAAAGATGCCGCAAACAGATACCTTAAACTCGTTAAAGATGATGATAAGACTGCCACATTTAATCTTCCTCCAAAAAGGAAAAACTTTTAAAAAGAGAGCCTAAAAGGCTCTCTTCTGGTTTTCTCTTTCAAATTCTTTTTTTATGCTTTCTTCAAGTGCAAAAAGATCTATCTTTTTGTGCTGGCTAAAGATCGAGAATGCGGCTTTTATTATAAGAAGCCTTGGGTACTTGACTATTAGTACTTTTACGGGATCAACATAATTGTCTTGCATTTCATGTTTCACCCCTCACATTTTTGATATTCCTATTGACAATTTGAACCAAATGTTTTATAATAAATAACGCTGTTGGGCTCATAGCTCAGCTGGTAGAGCTCCCGGCCCATAACCGGGCGGTCGATGGTTCGAATCCACCTGAGCCCACCAAAAGTAAAATAAAAGTTACATTTTTAAAATTATAACACTTCTTAACTATTTTGTCAAATTAAATCCCTGGCAACCAGGGATTTAATTGTGAGGAGAGATGGCCGAGTGGTCAAAGGCGTACGCCTGGAGAGCGTATGAGCTTAATAGGCTCCGTGGGTTCAAATCCCACTCTCTCCGCCAAAGTTACTCCATCTTTGGGTGGAGGATTTTTTTGAATTCTATTAGATCTTTTATCTTTTGGATTGTCTTTGACCCTATTCCGCTGAC
>PNIW01000076.1 GCA_002878315.1 Mesoaciditoga sp.
TAAGTTTGCAATCAAATCTTATATTAAACTTTCAATTCCATTTCATGGATTCTTGATTTGCCAATTCTGTAAGCCAATTTGAGTATGCATAACTTTCAATTCCATTTCATGGATTCCTGAGAAAATTAACTTTTTCTATAATATTGCTTTTGATTTCTTTCAATTCCATTTCATGGATTCATTTCAAATGCGACATTGTTTAGGATTATATTTATAGCCTTTCAATTCCATTTCATGGATTCGTAGGCGGTAATGTCAGCGGCACAATAACCTACGACCTCAACCTTTCAATTCCATTTCATGGATTCATAAAATAAAATTCAAGTTATCAAGCGATAGAGTATATCGCGACTTTCAATTCCATTTCATGGATTCTTTAGTTAAAATGTTAAAAGGGATTATTTTAGGCGTGCCAATCTTTCAATTCCATTTCATGGATTCCAAATAATATAATCTATTTTAAGAAACAAGTAAATAAACAACCTTTCAATTCCATTTCATGGATTCTTAATGTTCCAGCTGTTGAACCTGTTGTTAAACTACCTGATCTTTCAATTCCATTTCATGGATTCCCTAATACCTGTTGTGTGTCTGGTATTGTTGTAGTTGGTGTTTCTATAATCTTTCAATTCCATTTCATGGATTCCATCAATAGGTTCATTCATAAACTCCCACTCTTCCTCCTCACCTTTCAATTCCATTTCATGGATTCGTAAACTTTTAACATTGTTAGCTTAAATTTTGCCTTCTTTCAATTCCATTTCATGGATTCTTATATTAAGTGTAGGAAATGGCTATCTTGTCTACAAAAACTTTCAATTCCATTTCATGGATTCTCTACCTCAAAAATTCCAAGATTTTTATATTTTTTAAGCTCCTTTCAATTCCATTTCATGGATTCATAATATATTAGAGGAAGAAGAAGAGAGAAAAGAGAAAATTACTTTCAATTCCATTTCATGGATTCCTTAAAATATAACGCGTATTGTAGCAAATATAATTATACTTTCAATTCCATTTCATGGATTCTTATAATAATGAAAAGATGGCTGTTATTTCAGCATTAGTTATCTTTCAATTCCATTTCATGGATTCACAAAAGCACCCCTATTATTATTATCACTATTGCTATAACTATTCTTTCAATTCCATTTCATGGATTCAAATTAGTTAATGCGTTTGATTTAACATCGCCATAAGTGAACTTTCAATTCCATTTCATGGATTCACAAAAACACTAAAAAGAGGTGGCTTGAGGCTGACAACTTTCAATTCCATTTCATGGATTCAGATATAGATGAAAATGACTTTTTTGAACTGACAGGTGTCAAACCTTACTTTCAATTCCATTTCATGGATTCAAAAACTACTATACAATTGCAAGAGAAGATAGCAGGTGCCTTTCAATTCCATTTCATGGATTCCAAAGTATGCCAACTAATTGATAATGAAAACAATGTGTATTTCTTTCAATTCCATTTCATGGATTCCAGAAGAATATGTACAAATTGTCCCACAGATATTGGTAGTTAGAGACTTTCAATTCCATTTCATGGATTCATATCTGATTATGAACAGGAAAAAGAAGATGTATATCTCTTTCAATTCCATTTCATGGATTCATAACCGACAAATTACTAGTTTGGACATATTCATATAAATTAAATATTCTTTCAATTCCATTTCATGGATTCAAGTAAACATATGGTGTCATTACGATATTTAAGAGAACTGGCTTTCAATTCCATTTCATGGATTCACAGCTAGTACAACAATTTCTATACCTTGGCAAGTATCTTCCTTTCAATTCCATTTCATGGATTCGCT
>PNIW01000078.1 GCA_002878315.1 Mesoaciditoga sp.
CGGTACCAGACATGTTGAATCCTCCAAATGGCTGGACGCCTATAAGGGCACCTGTTATTTTTCTGTTTATGTAAAGGTTTCCAACGTAAAATTCATCTTTTACTCTCTTTATCCTATCCTTTCTCTTTGTGTAGGCACCGCCGGTTAAACCATACTCGGTTCCATTGAAGATCTCGACTGCTTCGTCAAAGTCCTTAGCCCTTATGAATGCGAGCACGGGGCCGAAGATTTCCTCCTGGGCAATCCTTGCGTTCCCTTTGACTTCAGAGAAAATCGTCGGTTCTATGAAAAATCCGGTATCCCCGATCCTTTTTCCGCCAAGCACAAGTTTGCCCTCATTTTTCCCTATTTCTATATATCTCATTATCTTTTTCATGGCTTCATCGCTCGAGACGGGTCCCATCCAGTTTTCGAATTTGGACGGATCTCCGATCTTTATCTTTTTGGATCTGTCGATAACTTTTGCAAGCAATTTGTCGTAGATCGAATCGACGGCGATCACCCTCGAGCATGCCGAACATTTTTGTCCCTGATTTCCAAATGCGCTTACAACGATGCCTTCAGCCGCAGCATCAAGATCGGCCGATTCATCAACGACTATCGCATCTTTTCCTCCCATCTCCAAAATAACACGCTTTATCCACTTCTGCCCGTTTGGCTTTGCGGCAAGTTCATTTATTCTAAGGCCAACTTCTTTTGAACCTGTAAAGGCTATAAATCTTGTTTTTGGATTTTCAACAAGATAATCACCAAGTTTGGATCCCGAGCCAGGCACAAAATTGAAAACACCATCTGGGAATCCAGCCTCGCAAAAGATCTCGGCAACCTTTGCCCCTATGACCGAAGATATGGAAGCAGGCTTAAGCAGGACGGTATTTCCAGAGGCTATAGCGGCGGCCGTCATGGCCGTAAGAATTGCGACGGGGAAGTTCCACGGTGGAATTACAACTCCAGCGCCAAGCGGAATGTATTTCACATCATTTTTTTCTCCAGGCACCTGATATGGTTTGTACCCTTTAGAATATCTTATCGCCTCGCGACCATAATAATTTAGGGCGTCTATGGCCTCTGCCACGTCTCCGTCCGCTTCAGTCCAGTTTTTGCCAACCTCATAGACCATCCAACTGTCCAGTTCATATCTTCTTTCTTCCATTAACTTCGCAACTTTGAAAAGATATGAGGCTCTTTCGGTAGCCCTTGTATTTTTCCACGACTCAAAGGCTTTCCATGCGGCATCAAAGGCCATTTCTGCCTCGGATTGCGTGCAACTTGCGACATATCCGACGATCTCAGATGGATTTGAAGGATTGATCGATGCGATCTTATCCTTTGTGTCTATCCATTTTCCTCCTATAAAGGCTTTGTAAGTCTTTCCAAACTCCTTTTTTACCGATTTGAGTGTTTCCTCCATTCTCGATTTGTTGGCCGGTGATTTAAAATCGAGAACTTCCATGTTTTTAAACTTTTCAATCTTCATAAAAACCTCCTCAAACTACATTTTTCTCTATCTCTATGTGATTTTTGAATCTATCCATTCTTAGATTGCTTATATCCATTGTTATGGTCTTTCCATGGACGATCATCTCTGCAACGGACTCTCCAACGGCAGGTGCTAACATAAAACCATGACCGCTAAAGCCTGTTGCGTATATGAATTTGGAGAGATCCTTTGATTCATCTATTATCGGCTGGGCATCTGGAGACATATCGTAGGCTCCTGACCACTGCCTTACTATATGAACATTTCTAAGAAGTGGGAAGTCCCTGACCATTTTTTGCGACATTTCTTCGAGAAATTCTATGGAATTTCCAAGGTCCTCACCGGGCATAGGATTTGCGTCTCCCTGGCCCATTAAAAGAGAACCGTGCTTTGTCTGTCTTATATAATAATTGTGGTTGAAATTTATCACAAGTGGATCAAGAAAATGATTAACGGGTTCAGTTACGAGTATTTGGTGCCTTTCACCGTAGACCGGTATATCAACATTTACCATCTTTCCTATCTTTGAAGATTCAAATCCTGCAGCATTCACGACTGTATTTGTTCTTATATATCCCCTGTCTGTCTGGACTCCTACTATCTTTTTGTTGGCAATATCGATGCTTTCAACTTTTGTATGGGTAATGAAGTCTCCACCCATCCGTTTTATTGCCATGGAATAGGCGATATTGGCGATTTGCGGATTTGCGTGACCATCGCTTTGACACCAACTTCCAATCCTCACGCCTTCTAAGTTCATAAATCCAAATTTGCTCTTTATCTGGGATTTGGAGAGTATCTCCACATCGAGGCCCTGAGAGCGTTGCATTTCGACATTTTTTACGAAATCCTCTTCTTCTTCAGGAGTGTAGGCAAGTAAAAGGTATCCTCCCTGTTTGTATTCTATATCCATTCCAACATCTTTTTCGAAGTTTTTAAACAATTCGACGCTTCTCATTGCAAGTCTAACATTCATGGGAGAGGACCATTGCTGGCGTATTCCTCCGGCGCATCTGCCTGTTGATCCCGAAGAGACGTATGATTTTTCAATAACGCATATATCTTTAACACCCATTTTAAGAAGGTTAAACCCTATCGCACTGCCTATTATTCCCCCTCCTATTATCACAACCTCGTAGGAATCTCTCATTCTTCTCCCTCCTTTAAAAAGGCGCGGAACTCAATTGGCTTTGTCGGAGGTCTCGAGGTTCCGTGCGAAAGAGAGGAGATGGGAATTCCTGTCTTTTTTGAAAGTATCCCGAGCACTACCATTTTGCAGTTCTTTCCGTTACATGGTCCCATTGTAACCCTTGTGAGCCTTTTTAATTCTTCAAAATCAGTTACACCAAGATCTATGACTTTTTCGATCTCGTCGAGGGTAACCTCTTCACATCTGCAAACGTAAGGGCTTTCCTTCGATGGATACTTTACATGTCTTACCATATCAGCAAATTCGGAAGGCAATTCTACGTAAACGATATTTGTTTTGTTGGGATTTTTTACAACTCTTTTAACTTTTACATCGCATACGTAATTTCCTTCCCTGTCAAGTCCCCACATCTTGTCATCCATCTTGGGAAGGGGAAGAAATTCGTATGGAATGCCTAAAGTGGCAGCTTTGTCCTCTGATCTTTTCATGAAGATGGCAAGGCCCGGACAGGAAGTCACGCAGAGCGCGCATCCCGTACATTTCGCAGGATCGAAAGATGGCACCGAGTTTATATTAATTCCAACCTTTATGGCATCGAATTTGCAGGCGTACTCGCACGAGTTGCAAGGTATTTCTTCTGTACATTCTATAACCGCATGCAGTTTAGAATCATCATATCTTTCAAATCGTTGAGGTTTCGGAAGATCAATTTTTGGAACATTTATGCCCATTTTTTCAAGCCCGGTTCGTATCTTTGCAGATTTTGGCCCGCTTCTGAAGATGGCAAGGGAATTTAGATCATCGTAGATTTTATCTTCAAGATTCTCACCGGTAAGATCTTCTACCATCTGCATTGCTGCGATCTTTCCTTCCATCATGGCAGTTGTTGCTTCCTCAATCGAAGAAAGATCTCCGGCCACAAAAACATCTTTATTCGTGGTACGCATCCTCTCATCTCTTAGCGGTACATACCCACCAAGTTCCGGGATATAGGAAACCTTTGCACCGGACTGTTCGGCAAGTTCGATAAGAGGAGTAAGACCAACCGCCACGCAGATTGTGTCAACAACGACCTCTCTTTCTGTGCCCTTGACGATGTTATTTTTGTCAACCCTGGCAATGACCGCTCCCTCTACTTTTTCATCTCCTATGGCCCTTACTATCGTATGACCTGTCAGAATAGGTATTCCAAGGCGCTTTACCTTATTTGCATGGACTTCGTATCCTCCGACTTTGTCGAGTGCTTCAAGGATCATCTTAACCTCTACGCCACTTTGAGCAAGCTGATAGGCTAAGATAAGTCCTATGTTGCCAGAGCCGACTATTAAAAATCTCTTTCCAGGGAAAATACCATACTGGTTCATAAGTGTTTGGATGGCGCCTGCACCGTAGACACCGGGAAGATCCGAATTTACAAATGGAAGTTGTCTTTCCATCGCCCCCGTCGCTAAGAGCAATTTTTTATACTGAACCTTCTGGATTTGTCCATCTTTTACGTAGGCGACCGTATTTTGAGGATAAATTCCTATAACTGTCGAAGAAAGCGAAATTAAGACAGGCTTTTTCTGAATCTCTTTCAAGAGTTTATCCGCGATCTCAAATCCTCTCATGGACGCGTAATGTTCATGATCTCCGAAGAATTTGTGGGTTTGTTTGACAAGTTGGCCACCGAGTCTGTCATTTTCATCTATGATAAGGGTCTTTACCTTGTCTCCCAAAATAGTGGCAGCGCTCATGCCGGCAGGTCCTCCGCCAATTATTACGGCATCGTACATCATAGGAGATCACCGTTTTTATTCTGCCTTCTTATCTGCATTCCGTCTCTTACCTTTGTCATGCAGGATCTAACATTTGGAATGCCATCTATCTCCATAAGACAGGCCGAGCATTTTCCTACGGCACAAAAAAATCCGGCGGGCCTTCCATCTATAGGGGTATATCTTAAAACCCTTATTCCTGCGGCGTGAAGTGCGGCGGCAACGCTTTCTCCTTCGTAAGCTTCTATTTCCCGCCCTTCAAAGAAGATTTTTACACGTGCTTTGCGTTGAAAGTTAAGGATAGGATGTTCTAAGATCCTTCCTTCCATATGCTTCCTCCTCTTTTCTTTGCGCTTTACAAAACCGTCACCTTTATACAGTTGCACAACATATTATGACATTTTATATTGAACATTTTCAAGATCGCTAATTTATTGTATAAGTTCTTTAATGATTTGTGGTATCAGATCTCCTATCTCTCTTGCGATCATCGAATATTCACCTTTGCCCTGCGCATAAAGTTCGGCCGTTCTGCCGTGGATGTATGCTGATAATTTTGCCGCATTAAAAAGATCCATTCCCTGGGCTGCAAAACCGGCTATCATTCCGGTAAGCACATCACCGCTTCCGCCCTTTGCGAGCGCGCTGTTTCCGGTTATATTGATTGCGTACCGGCCATCTGGGCGTGAGATAACCGTTGTTGGCCCTTTAAGGAGAGTTAAAACATGTTTTTCATTCGCAAACCTTACGGCGTGCATGAGTGGATCGGAGAGTACCTCATCGATTGATTTCGAAGTAAGACGTGCAAATTCGCCGGGATGGGGAGTTATTAGCGTATTCGGTGAAAACTCATAATCGATCTTTGAAAGCACATTTATTCCATCCGCGTCTATGACAGTGATCTTATCTTTCCATCTTGTCAAAAGATGGCTCATAATGCCTGTTGCGTTCTTTCCGGTCCCCATACCAGGCCCTATGGCTATAACATCGGATTTACCCGCTAAATCATCGATTAGAGGCAGATTTTTCAAGGAGATCTCGGAATCTTCCATCTCGAGTGGTATAGATATGGCCTCGGGAAGAAATGAAGAAATCGAAGTTGACGCGATTCTTACAAGTCCGGCACCCGATCTTAATGCGCCAAGAGCTACCATCGACGGCGTGCCTGTGTAATTTTTTGATCCAGAAATTATCAGAACCTTTCCAAAGGTCCCCTTATTTGAAAATGGAGGCCGGAAAGGAAGAAGAGATTTTGCATCCAGAAAAGTTGTGACCTCACCTTTCAAATTTTGATCTTCGATTATTTCGGGAGGTATTCCTATCTTTCCAACCTTTATCTTCCCGCAAAGGGATCTTGCTGGATAAAAGAGCATTCCACGCTTTATCATGCCGAGTGTTACCGTCATATTCGCAACGACGGCTTTACCATCCACATTTCCGTTGTCCGCGTCCACGCCGCTTGGTATATCTACAGAAACCGTGAATTTTGAATTCGAATTTATCATATCAATGATCTCGGAAACTCTCCCGTTGATCTTTGATTTAAGGCCTATTCCAAAGATTCCGTCAATAACTATATCGGCAGATCGTATTTCATCTTTGCCTATCGAATCAACAACGGGAATTCCCATCCTTTTAAGTATAGAAAGGTTTTTAACGGCGAGAGGGGAAGATACATTTCCAAAAACGGTGCACACCTTTACATCCATTCCGGACTCATGAAGATTTCTTGCAAGTGCCATAGCGTCTCCACCGTTATTTCCTTTGCCTACAAAGATTAAAGCACGCTTGCCTTCAAAAGTGCCTATCTCTTCTTCAATGGCAAGATAAATGGAGAAGGCAGCATGCTCCATCATTATCGATTCATCTCCGTAAATCTCATTTGTCCGTCTTTCTAACTCTCTCATTTCATCAACACTTGCTATTTTCATTTTTTGCCTCCATTCACATTGGTTAATTTCATTGCGAGAGAATATTCTCTTTGGGCCTCAACGTACTTGCCCATTTTCTCGTAGGCAGAGGCTATTTTGATGTGCAATGAAGGATCCTCTGGATGCCTTGACAATGCCTTCATGTATATTTTTATTTCATATTTATGCATTCCAAGGATATTGTAAATTCTTACCCTCACAGACGGAAATGTGAATAACAAAACAATTGCGCCGGCGATCACGATTGCGTAAAATACCCATATCTGATTGTTAGACTGCCGTGATGCGCCGTTATGGGGGATAAGCATCGATATTGAGATTAATTTCGAAGTATTAGGATCGGACGGGAAATTTGCGATCAGACTTTTTATGTCCCGTGATATTGAAGAAGAAATAAGCGTTGGATTTGCGCTTATTGCTTGAAATACTAAATCGAGATATGTCGACATCAGATTATCGAGGGGCGTTCTGTACTGAAGAGGAAGATCCTGGATCGCTCTGTAAAAGATGATCATGTTTTTTACGTATGGAGTTAGATCCTTTGCGCTTGATATCTCCCTTATGGCATCATTTATCGATGAATAAAGGGCCAAATAATTTGAAACTGTGAATTTCCACTGAAGAAGATTGGGATCCATCTGAACTGAAGAGACAGATGCTATTTGAGACTCGAAATCGACAATGTTGAATCCCATCTGAACCTGTGAAACGCTCAGGCCGCTTAACCACACATATGTCTTTACGTAGATATTCTTTATATCATAAGGGGTCGCTATGGCCGCCACAAATTTCGCCGCATTTACGTCAAAGGATCTGGGATCGGTATTTATCGTCTGGGCAAAAAGGTTCCACAAAGATACGACATTTTGGGATGGAAGAAATTTGTAAAGATCGGGAATTTTGTAGAGGTATTTTATCGTGTCAAAGACTCTTAGTGCATTAACGTAGTCTCCTTGAGATATGTAAGTAAAAAGCGCGTTATAATCATTTTGAATTGGCAAGACGTTAAAGACAAGATCAAAGTTCTTCGGAAGAGTTTGGATTTGAGGATTCTTTAAAGCATTATAAAAGTCACTGAGACTATTTTCAATTATCGCATTTGCGACACTTTCTTGCGTTGATGAGGCGCTTTGAAGTATCAACAATTTCGAATATACAACTTTAGCCTGATTTAAAAGGGTCAAAGAGGCTGGATCTGTTATAAGGCCTTCGAGAATTTTGTCTCTTTGCATCTCTAAACTTTCGGAGGCGAAGACTGTGTAAGAAATTAAAATGGCAAGAAAAAGCACGAAGAATTTTTTCAATTCATCACCTCATAAAGATAGTATTCTCTTAAGAGTTCTATACACAGTAAATCTCTTTCGTAGCCGTAATTATTTATTTTATCAGAAATCGAATTTACATCATTAGCACTTGCTTTACCTGCAAGATAATTCCCGTAAACCGTTGAGTAAGTTTGCAAAAGATCATTTATCTTCGCATCATAGAGTTTTATATAACTTGCGAGTATGTGGATATCATCAAAATACTTTTGCTTCTGGATATTTTCGAGATTTTGAGAAACGTTGTTTGAAACCTTATTCCATGAGTAATTTACGGAGACGGAAAAATTTGCGCTGTGATTTTGCTCTATCGATCCGTTCAATGTGAAATAAAGATCGGTATTTTGCGGCTGTAACGTGTAACTGTTGTATGGGGTAAAACTGGATGGAATCTTTGGCACGCTAAGAGGCGGGAAGGAGAGTTTATCAATGGTTATATTCAGAAGGGCGCCCAACATTCTAAGATCGTATGTGTATTGAGATCTCATAAGATCTATATTCGCAAGATTCTGAAGTGAAGTTGATTTGCCAGTTTGATAACTTATCATCGTGTTCATCTTCATCGCATCGAAGAAATAATTTATGACATCCATTTTCAAACCCAATCTTTCGCTTTGATAACTTGAAAAGGCCTTTTCTTCCGATTTCTGGTAGAGGGTTGGATCGAAAACCAAAGAGGCGAACAGCGCGTTATTAGAAGAAATACCTATGTTCAGATTCAAATTTTTGTATATTCCAATGTTGACGATTCCCGTCGCCGAATAAGACATTCCGGTATCTATGGCCGATCCGCCTGCTATTCCGGAAAGCCCAAAAGATGTTATTCCGGAAAATGAAGAGATATTTCTCACATAATTGATGCTTGATATGTTGTCGGCTATTTTGAGAAGATCATCTATGCTCTGGCCCATAACAACGATTCCGATCATAAGACTTATAAATATAAATGCGAATTTTTTCAATTTTTATCGCCTCTTTCTTCCTTTTCTTTTAACTTCAATGAAAGTATGGTTTCCCTCATCTCATCTATCTGCGCATAAAGTTTTTTTATCGTTGAATTGTACTCTTCAAATTGTTTTCTCTGATCGTCCATTATCAATCTTACCCTTTCCTGGCATTCCTGCTTTTCCTTCATTATCTCCGTTTGATGTTCCATTTTATACCTTAAATTTACATTCTCGATCTCCTTTTGGTGTTCAGTATTTATTCTTTTTATTTCGTCATTTAGACTTTCGATCTTTTCTTCAAGCATTTTCTTTTCTTTTTCCGCACTTTCCAGTTGGGAGGTTAAGGCAAGCAGTTGGGATTTAAACTTTTCACTTTCTTCTTTTATATTCTCGTAAGATAAGAGTTCGGACTCCAGTTTCTTTATCTTTTCTTTGTACTCTTTTACAAGTTCGATATTCGTGGAAGTTTTCTCTCCAAGATCTTTTAACGCCTTTTTTAGCGTATTTAACCCCTTCTCCATCTCTTCTTTTGAATTTTTGAGTTTCAAATTTTCATTTTCAAGTTCTTCTATTTTCACCTTAAGAGACTCAATCGCATTATCTTTTTCTCCAAGACGTTTTTCAAAATCCGATCTTAAAGTTTCGATCTCGAGTTTGTTATTCTCGAGTATGGCAGAAAAGATGCCTTTAATCCTTGAAAGGTGCCCTTCAAGTTCGGCAAGTTCCTTAATGTGGCCTTCAAATGCATTTTGGGATTCATATATCTCGAGAAGTTTTGAAAAGAATTCTTTGCCGGTTACACCAGAACTTTTTATAGCATTCGTTATTCTGTCCTTTAACTCTTCATCTATTTTGACCGAATAAGTTGTGTCCACGTTGTTCCTCCCTTCAGATATCTTTAAATTAAGTATACCAAAAGTATATAGAGTTTAAAATATATAAAATGGTTTACCTACAAATTGACAGACTTGTATCTCTCATTCATTTCCTCTCTTTCTATGCCTATGTATCTCAAAGTTATCTTTGGACTTGAATGGTTAAGCATCTTCTGTAGCATCGCTATATCCGTTCCGTTTTTGTATTGGTGATATCCAAAGGTTTTTCTGAGAGTGTGGGTTCCGACATTTTCTTTTATTCCCGCGGCCTTACAGTACTTGTTTATCATCTGCCACGCGGCGATTCTACTTATAGGCCTTATCCCGCCATTTTTCTTTCTGCTTGGGAATACCCACATTTCCATGTCTGAAGGCTTAATCTGCTCGATGTACAAATTTATGCTTTCGATAACCGCATCGTTGAGAGGAAATTTCTTCGTTTTGCCGGTCTTCTTTTCTTTTACAAGCACCTCTTCCCTTATCTTTCCATTTTTGTAAAGGAGATCTCCCCATTTCAATTTCAGAATATCCGATATCCTAAGGCCTGCATTTATGCCGAGCGTAAATATGAGAAGGTCTCTAAGATCTCCGTTTTCCTTCATTAGACGCTTGACAGTTTTTATCTTTTCTATATCTTTTATAGGACTAACCTCTTTCATTTTTTCATCTCCTCAAGGCGTTTTCTAACCTTTCCAGGCCCTTCAAAAGTAAGTGCCGTGGCGTTGCAACATTCATTCTTTGAAATCCACTGCCTCCGATTCCGAAAAGATTGCCGTCGTCGAGCGCAACTCCTGCCCTTTCAGTTATGAGATTGTAAAGTTCACCGTCAGAAAGGCCGAGGTTTCTGAAATCTATCCAACCAAGGTAAGTTCCTTCTGGATTTATCAGTCTGACCTGCGGAATTTTTTCTTCAAAGAAGGCTTTAACAAGATCAAAATTTCCCTTCAAGTATATCAAAAGTTCATCAAGCCATTGGGCGCCGTAAGTGTAGGCCGTTTCGGTCGCCACTATAGAAAAGATATTCGATGTTTCAAGTTCAAAGTTTTCAGACGCGATCAAAAACCGATCTCTTATCTTTTTATCCGGTATGATGACTACAGAAGATGGTATACCTGCAAGATTGAAGGTCTTATTTGGCGCTATAAATGTAAGCGCTAATTCCTTGAAATCCGTTAAAAGCATAGAAGTGTGAACGTTGGGGCTGTAAACGAAGTCAGAATGTATTTCATCAGAGGCTATTATTATACCGTGCCTTTCACATATTTCGCCAAGAGTTTCGAGTTCTTCCCTCTTCCATACCCTCCCAACAGGGTTGTGGGGGCTGCAAAGAATCAACATCTTCGTCCTTTTTGTGATCTTATGTTCGAGATCTTCGAAATCCATGGTATACCTTTCATCCTTCAATTTTAAGGGATTATTGACGATTATTCTGCCGTTGTTTTGGATTATTCTGAAGAAAGGATAGTAAACCGGAGGTTGGACGATTATCTCGTCTCCGGGATTTGTATAAGAAAGGACTGCCATTGTAAGAGTTGACACAACACCAGCACCATCGACTATCCATTCTCTCTTAACATCTATGCCGTGCCTTCCCTTCATCCATTTGATTATAGAATCGTAAAAGCTTTCCGATCTGAAGGTATACCCGAAGATTCCGTGATCTGCTCTCTTTTTAATTGCATCAATTATTTCAGGTGGCGTTTTGAAATCCATGTCGGCTATCCACATAGGAAAAAGATCGTTTCTTCCAAACATTTCCTGCATGCCTTCCCATTTTCGAGAGTTTGTGCCGTGTCTATCGATTTCTTCATCAAAATTGTAGCGCATTTTTTACCTCCTGTGGATTGAATTTAACAAAAGCCTCTTGTGTTAAATTCGAAATTTAGAAAATTATACCATCAAAAGGCCACGAAGGGAATATTTCAGGCCATTTGATGGCGTAAACCATATTTTTGCTTTATATACAATAAATTAGTAGGTATACCTCTACAAATATGTGTATAAAAGTAAACCCAAGTTTATTCGATCATCTTATTTTTATGCCCAAATTTTTCTCAGGCAAATCTCCGCTGACTTTGAATTTCGATGTGCTTCTGGCAATGGTGAGAAAAGCGTTTTCGCCCTTTGTAAATTCGGCAAAAAACCGTATATCCCTAACGTCGGATAATCCGGGAACGTAAGTCATTCTTAACTCGTAAGAGGTTTTGCTTTTTCTTGCCATTTTTATAGATTCGCTTACTTCGGGCCAGTAATTTCTTTCCACTCCCGTCAATAAAGGGTATCTTTCGGGAGATGATTTTACGTCTATCGCAATGTAATCGACCTTTTCAATTACTGTTTTTACCATTTCTGGATTCGTTCCATTCGTGTCCAGTTTTAGCATATATCCGATCTTTTTTATGTAATCCAGGAATTCCGGCAAATCTTCGTTGATCGTCGGCTCTCCTCCGCTAACGCAGATAGCCTTTACCCTTTCTTTTAATCTGCCTTCGAGAATATTTTCGACTCTAATATCGGAGATCCCTTTATTCCCGTACGCGATTTCCCAGTTATGGCACCACGGACATCTCAAATTGCACCCAGCGGTAAAAATGACAGCGGAAGGATATCCTGGATAATCGATAAGGCTAAAAGTTAGAATATCCGCAATTCTCATAATTTAAAGGTAACCCTTTCTTTGAATTCCTGCCGCTTGCCATCATTCCAGTTCTGGACCGGTCTGTAGTAACCGACAACCCTTGAATAAACCTCGCACGGCGATCCGCAGTACGGACATTCGAAATGTTCGCCGCTTATATATCCATGGTCCGGGCATATCGAAAAAGTCGGCGTTATCGTTATGTATGGCAAAGGCGAACTTTCAAGTATCTGCTTTACAAATCTTTTCAAAGAGATGTGATCCACTATTTTTTCCCCGACAAAGAAATGTACAACTGTGCCGCCGGTATATTTGGTTTGCAACTTAGACTGATGCTCCGTGACATCGAAGGGATCTTTAGAGAAATTGACAGGCAACATTGTTGAATTCGTGTAGTAGGGTGAGAGATCCCCTCCGGACGTTTTTATATCCGGATACATCATTCTATCTATCTTTGCAAGTTCAAATGAAGTGCTTTCTGCCGGCGTCGCTTCGAGATTGTAGAGATTCCCAGTTTTATCGGTGAATCCTTCCAGTTTTTTTAACATATGATCGAGAACTTTCTCGGCGAAGAGTTCTCCTTCAGGACTCTCTATTCCCTTTCCGATGAAGTTTAAGAGAGATTCATGCATTCCAACAAGTCCGATCGTTGAAAAATGATTTGACCAGTAATGATTCGTGGTGGCTTTTATGTTTCTCAGGTAGAATTTAGAATAAGGGTAAAGACCTTCCTCTGTTAAATTTTCAATCAGATTTCTCTTCATTTCAAGAGATCTCATGGCAATATCCATTGTCCTGTCCAACATTGAGAAATACTCATCTTCGTTGTTTGAGAGATATCCTATCTTCGGAAGATTAACTGTTACCACGCCAATAGATCCCGTTAAAGGATTTGAATTGAAAAGGCCGCCGCGCCTTTTTATTTGCATCTTTTCACTCCCATCGTTGACGAAATTGAAGGAAAGTTTTTTCATGTGAGCCCTAACTTCGTCATTTTTTAGCCTTAGCCTGCAGCACATGCTCCTGATATCCGACGGATCCATATCCGAATTGACAAAATTCGCAAAATAAGGAGTTCCGAATTTTGCCGTCATCTGCATTATAAGATCAGTTATTTCATCGTCCCATTTGAAATCTTTAGTCACATTATAGGTCGGTATTGGAAAAGAAAATGGCCGTCCCTCTCCATCTCCTTCCATATTTATCTCTATGAATGCCCTGTTTATCATCTTCATCTCTTTTTCAAAATCGCCGTACTTTTCGGGTTGTTCCTGTCCTCCTATTAATACATGCCTTTCACGGTACATTTCTGGTACGAAGAGATCAAATGTGAGATTTGTAAATGGAGATTGAAATCCAGATCTTGTGGCGACATTCATGTTAAAAATGAATTCCTGCATAATTTGTTTTACATCATCATAATCAAGTTTGTCATATCTTACAAAAGGCGCGAGCAGTGTATCGAAATTCGAAAAAGCAACGGCCCCTGCAACCTCTCCCTGAAGGGTATACATGAAATTCACTATCTGCAGAAGAATTGTTGAAAAATGTTTTGCCGGCTTGGATGAGACCTTTCCCATTGCTCCTTTAAATCCGGTCTTTATTAAATCTTCGAGATCCCATCCGACGCAATAGGCGGACAAGTACCCGAGATCATGGATATGCATCCATCCTTCTTTGTGATATCTGGCTATTTCCTCATCGTATACATTGTCGAGCCAATATTCTTTTATCACCTTTCTATAGACATTGTGTTCCAGTCCCTGAAGTGAATAACCCATATTGGCATTTTCCTTAACTTCCCAGTCTGTTTTTTTGATATAACTTTCGATCATGTCTTTGATATCCATACCATCACTCCTTTTCTGGATAAAGTAATTCAGGTGGAATATTTCCGCTTGCTTTTATTCTGTAAGTATTTGGAAGGATTTTCTTCACATTCTCTATACAATCATCGATTTCTTGATATCCTCCTACTTCTGGATCTATCCTAAAACGCATGTCTTTATTTATGCCCGCAAGAAAGGTGGCAATCTTTATCATTTCATCGCATTCAACAAGACCTTTTGAATAAACACTCTCGGCAACGATCTTACTGCTTTGACCGAATTTCTTAAAATTCTTGATGACCTCTTCATTCGAATGTCCCGTCAATTTAAGGTGTAAATCTGGATCGAAGGCCTTCAGGCTCATTGTAAGGCCTTTGGAAAGTTCAAAGATATCGTCGTCTAAGTGTTCGGAGTTCGTTATTATCCAACTTTCGATTTTTTCAGATTTCAGAGCAAGTAAAAGATCTTTCAAATGAGGATCAAGCGTCGGTTCCCCTCCGCCCAGAAAGACAAGATTAACACCGTTAGACTTTAAAATTTTTATGAATTCATCTATTTCCAAAAATCTGATCCTGTTCTCCCTCCATCTTCTGTCGAGTTCATCCCTGACATCTTGCGGAAGGCATATATTCCACTTTTGGGATTTCCATATACAGTAAGTGCAATTCCAGTCGCATCCCCAAAATGTTGCGTAGGCACTGTTATCTTTGAATTTCACTATCTGATAAATGTTCATTCGATCACTTCCAGATCAAAATCGAGATATAGATATTTATCGCTTTCAAGCATTTTGTTGACCTTTAAAGCCATCGCTCTCTCAAAAAGTGGAGAGTCCAAAACCACGGTATGAAATTCTCCGCCTTCTCCCGCGGGATCCACGGATGGATTCTCAGAGACAAATCTTTCAAGATCGTCTGTATCTTTGAATGTATAACCAAGATATTTCTCCGGAAGGCACTTTTTGTCTACCGCAATTATTGAATAAACAAAACCATTTTCGATCATTTCCTTCACAAGGCTTGAAGAATCCATCTTCCATAAAGGCTCTATTGCCTCTATATTCGCATTCCTTGCTATGTTATCTATCCATCTGAGGTGATCTTCAAGGTTTATATCTCCGCCAATTATTCCCGATACACCGAGATTTTTTATGAATTCAGATAATTTTTGATTGCCAAGGCTCATATCAAAGGTTACCATTTTCCTTTTCATGTTGTGTGAGATTTTTTCAATCGATTTGATATTTTCGTAATGGGGAGAGAGCCCTATCGTTGTCTTCAAAGTAAGGAGATATCTGACATTCATCCCACGCTTTTGTGCTAAGTATACGGCGTAAAATCCATCCTTTCCACCCGAGAAAAATGCAACGTAATCTTTCATAATCCCCTCCTTAAAAATTTAATGGCC
>PNIW01000080.1 GCA_002878315.1 Mesoaciditoga sp.
CACCTTCGGGTGCTGGATTTTTTATGTTATAATAACTTCGCACTATGCGATATCGCAAATTGCGAGGTGAAAGATGGAAAATCCTTTTAAGTTTGGTATGGTCGTTAGGGGATCGGACTTTTGCGACAGAGAAAAAGAAATATCCGATCTCATCCAGATTGTAAATAGCGGAATGAGCGTAACGTTGATCTCTCCGAGAAGGTATGGAAAGACTTCTTTGATAATCAACCTTTTAGATCGTTTGGATGGATACAAAAAGGTCTATATCGATCTTATGTCCATTGTTTCTTTGAACGCTTTTTTGGAGAAGTATTCTACAGAGATTCTCAATTCGGCCGGAGGATTGAAAAAATTCGTCAGCAAACTTAACAGTATGATCAAAATAACAGGAAAGATGAGTTTGGATATTGGAAATTTAAATCTTGAAATAGACGTGGATCCGAAAGCAACTGACGATGTCGAAAACGTAATAGAACTTCCGGCAAAACTCGACGGGAAGTTCGTCATAGTCATGGACGAATTTCAGGAGATAATGAACATAACAGAAATAGATCTCATATCCATTCTAAGGAAGAAGTTCCAGTTTTTTCAAAACACTGTCTTTATATTTTCAGGAAGCAAAAGCAGTATAATGCGTGAAATTTTTGCAAATCCGGACAAACCATTCTACAGATTTTCCCAGATTTATGAATTGCAAAACCTTGAAATCGAAGAATCAAGAAAATTCGTCATGGATAAATTCAGATCCTCCGGAGTGGAAATCGAAAATGATGCTTTTAAAAAAATCTATGAAATCACGAATGGACACGCGTATTACCTTCAGGCTTTATCCTACCATCTTTGGTTTTTGACAAAAGACAGGAAAAAAGCGGAAATACCAGATGTGTATGCCGCTCTAAAAAAGGTTATTTTTGGCGAGAAGGCAGCCTTTGAAAGTTTGTGGGATGGATTAACTCCGAACCAAAAGAGAATTTTAAAAGTTTTGTCCCGCGATCTTTCTCCTTATTCTCTTAAAATAAGTGCGGGCAGTGTGAACAGGGCGTTAGAGAGCCTGAAAAAGATCGATCTTGTGGAAAGAAATGACGAGTTCAGAATAATGGATCCGATTTTCAAGATATGGCTTAAGTCTTACGAATGATTTGGCAGGTAGCGGATGGCATTTATCACGTGGGAAAAATCTTTACGTAGTATAATAAAAAGATATCTAATTCATGGAGGGATGAAAATTGAAAAGAGAAAAGGTCAGAGTCGGTATAATAGGATGCGGAGGGATCGCAAATGGAAAGCATTTGCCCGCACTTTCGAAGATCAAAGAGGTTGAAATAGTTGGCTTTTGCGATTTAATCGAGGAAAGGGCGGCGAAGGCGGCAAAGGAATACGGATCGAAAAACGCAAAAGTTTACAAAGATTACAGAGAACTTTTGAAAGATAAAAGTATAGATGTAGTTCATGTATGCACTCCAAACAAATCCCATTCGGAGATCTCCGTCGCGGCAATGGAGGCCGGAAAACATGTCATGTGTGAAAAGCCAATGGCCAAGAATGCTCAGGATGCGGAAAAGATGGTCGAGACCGCAAAAAGAACCGGAATGAAACTGACGATAGGTTATCAAAACAGATTCAGGCCGGATTCCTTGCATCTTAAGGAGATATGCGACAGGGGCGATCTCGGAAAGATCTATTGCGCAAAGGCGCACGCAATAAGAAGAAGGGCTGTCCCAACATGGGGTGTCTTTCTTGACGAGGAAGAACAGGGTGGAGGGCCTTTGATAGATATAGGAACCCATGCGCTCGATCTCACGCTGTGGATGATGAACAATTATGAGCCAAAAAGCGTCGTGGGGACGACTTACCACGAACTTGCAAAAAAGAAAAATGCAGCCAATGCTTGGGGACCTTGGGATCCAAAGAAATTCACCGTCGAGGATTCGGCCTTTGGCTTTATAATAATGAAGAACGGAGCGACTATAATCTTGGAATCAAGTTGGGCTCTTAACACACTCGACGTTGGAGAAGCGCAGACCGTTTTGTGCGGTACCGAAGGTGGCGCCGATATGCAAAATGGTCTGAGGATAAATGGAGAAGAATTTGGAAGACTTTTTGTAAAAAATGTGGCAGTAGATCTTAAAGGAGTGGATTTTTATTCCGGCGAAAAATTAGAGCCGCAAGACGTTGAGGCAAGGCAGTGGATAGAGGCTGTAATAAATGACAAAGACCCGCTTGTAAAGCCGCAGGAGGCCTTTGTTGTTACGAAAATCCTTGATGCCATATATGAGTCGGCAAGAACCGGAAAACAGGTAAACTTTTAGGAGGTGTGTAGATGATACCGGTAGCACTTCAACTTTACACCCTGCGTGAATACGCATCTAAGGATTTTACAGGCACTCTGAAAAGAGTGGCAGAGATCGGGTATCAGGGAGTGGAATTCGCGGGTTACGGAAATATGAAAGCCGAAGATCTTAAGTCTTTGCTCGATGAATTGAAATTAAAGGCCGCCGGGAGCCATGTCTCTATTGACACGCTTCGCGATGATCTCAAAAACGTTATAGATTACAACCTAAAAATAGGCAATCATTTTATAGTCTGTCCCTGGCAAAAATACTCCGGAAAGAAGGATTTCATCTCATTTGCGAAGGAACTCAACGAGATTGGGAAGGTATGCAAGGAGAACGGCCTTAAATTTTGCTATCACAATCACGCGCACGAATTTGAAAGATTCGAAGGTTCTTATGGCTTTGATCTGCTTATCAACAACACAGATCCCGAACTCGTTTATTTCGAGGTAGATATCTATTGGTTAAAGTACGCCGGAGCCGATCCTATATCTTACATAAGAAAATTAGGAAAAAGAATGCCTTTGATTCACATAAAGGATATGGAAAGGGTTGGAAGGGACTTTGCTGAGGTCGGAACGGGTATAATGGACATCCATGGCGTAGTTGAAGAATCGAAAAGAGCGAATGTCGAATGGCTCATCGTCGAGCAAGACAAATTCAACAAAGATCCATTCGAGAGTGTCAGGATAAGTTTTGAAAATCTTAAGAAGATAAATTTGTAAAAGGAGTGGTAAAAGGTGAAATTAGGCTTTCTAACCGTCGCGCTTGGAAATTTGGGACTTGACGAAACAGTCAAATGGGCAGCGGAGCAGGGATTTCAGGCGTTAGAGATAGGGGCATGGCCTCTTGACAATACAAGAGATTACGCTTCATCCACGCTCGATGTTAAAAATCTGGATGAGAAAAAGGCCAGTGAATTTAAGACGCTCTTTAAAAAATACGGAATCGAGATATCTTCGCTTGCCTATTACGATAACAATCTCGACGCCGATTTGAATGTGAGAAATGCCCATATAGATCATCTTAAAAAAGTCATAGATGCCGCGAATTTGCTCGGTGTCAAATATGTTGGGACGTTCATAGGCAGAGATATAACAAAGGACATCACCGGAAATATGAAAGAGATAGAAAAGGTCTTTCCTCCTATAATCGAATACGCGAAAAGAAAAAAGGTCGAGATAATGATAGAGAATTGCCCCATGGTCGGATGGCAAAAAGAAGGTATTCAGGGAAATTTATTCTATTCTCCAGCCTTATGGAGAGAGATCTTCGAAATATTGCCAGATCTTAAATTAAACCTCGATCCGTCTCATCTTTACTGGTTAGACATAGATTATGTGGATGCCGTCAACGAATTTGCAGATAAAATAGTGCACACCCACGCCAAAGATACACAGATTCTTCAGGATGGCCTCTACGATAACGGCATTTTCGGACCATTATTCAGGGACGGAAAAAGATGGTGGAGATACAGGCTGCCCGGCCTCGGAGAGATAGACTGGAAATCATTTATCTCTGCCCTTTACGATAACGGATACAACGGAGTTATAAGCATAGAGCACGAAGATCCCGTATGGGAAGGAAGTATAGATAAGGTGAAAAAGGGTCTTATCCTCGGGTATAGAAATCTTTCTCCGTACATAATATAAGTAAAAAGGCGTACGATTGTACGCCTTTTTTCATCCGTAATAAGATGTTTCCTTTTTGATCTTTCCTCTGAAATGTCTTTTTATGTAAAGATTATATGCGAGTATGACGGGTATGACCATTCCTATTCCGATAAGCATCGCTATTAAACTCTCGTCCGGCGATGCCACATCGATTATTTTTACATCTGGAGGGACTATGTAGGGGAATATCTCAAAGACGCCGGCAGCGAACATATCGACGAAAAGGAATGAAACCAAGAGGTATAGCCCATTTTCATGTTTCTTTGCGCGCGTGTTGAGAATTATCATCGATATTATGAGCGCCGCGAGAATGTAAAGAGTCGCGAGAAGGTATTTGTAAGGGCTCGAAAGCCACATCTTCATTTCAGGAAGATTTAAAAAGGGAAGCAAAATAAGGCCTGTAACTGTTAGAATCGTCGAGAGTATGGCAGAAATGAATACTCTGGTGTAATTGATCTTTTGAAATTCCCCTTCTGTTTTTAACACTGTGTATGAGGATCCTAACATCATGTATCCAAAAAGAAAACCAAATGATAGTATGAATGAAAATGGTGTCAGAAAGTCCCACGGGCTTCCTGCAAATCCGTGAGGTCCTATCTTTATTCCTCCAAACAATCCTCCTACCGCAAAGCCCTGACCGAAGATGGCGGCAAGGCTCCCAAGGCCAAAGAGCACATCCCAAAGTCTCTTTCTTTTAGAATGCTCTCTGAATTCTATCGCCACTGCCCGGAAGATGAGGCCGAAGATTAAAATCATTATCGGGATGTAGAGAGCGTTAGCGCCTATCGCGTAAACTGCCGGAAATGCGCCAAACAAAATTCCTCCAGCCATTATAAGCCATGTCTCATTTGCATCCCAGAATGGACTTATTATCGAAAGGCCCGCCGAAGTATGATCTTCATTTTTGTCAAAAAGCGCCCACACGCCTATGCCAAGATCCATACCGTCCAAAATCACGTACATGAAAAGTTCAAACGCAAGGATGAAAAACCATAGATAGGCAAGAAATTCATGCATTTTCTTTCGCCTCTTTTAACTTTGGTATGGGGCTTTTGAGATCGGGACCCGTTTTTATTATCTTACGTACAAATACGACAAAGAGTGCAAAAAGCAAGACGTATGTCGCTATAAAGGCCGTTAGCGTTACCATCACCTGAGATGTGGTAAGATTTGAAACGCCTTCGGAAGTTCTCATTATGCCGTATATTATCCATGGCTGTCTTCCAACCTCGCGGGTTATCCATCCGAGTTCTGTCGCTATAAAGCCGAGAGGAAAGCCCCAGTACCATATCTTCCAGAACCATTTGCGTTTTGACGCGTTCTCGTACTTTAAATATCCCTTCACCCAGTACCACAAAGCCCATAGCATCATAAAGACCATTATAAAGCCTATGAGGACCATCAATCTAAAAGAATAAAACGGCAAAATTATCGGGCCTCTATCTTCAGGTGGAAAATCTTTGAGGCCCTTTACCTGAGCCGTGAATGATCCGGTATCGAGGAAACTCATAAGGCCAGGTATCGGCATATTTATGACAAATGAATTCATCTCCTTTGTCCTGTCGGGTATCGCGATAAGATGCCACGTCGCGCCGGTACCTGCAGGATTTGTATTCCAATGGGATTCCATCGCCGCAAGTGTGGCCGGTTGGTAATCTCCTACGGCCTTTCCAGAGAGATCTCCGAGGTAGACCTGCAATGGAGTTGCAAAGATTGCGATTATAACGGATATCTTGAATATCTTGAGAAAGAATTCTGTATTTTGATTTTTCAATATGTAATACGCGCTTATTCCCGCCACAAAGAATATCGTAGTTTCTATGCAGGCAATCCACATGTGCCAGAATGAGATTGTCGCGAACGGATTCAATATGGCCTGAAGGTAATTTATGGATACAATAGATCCATTCACGATTTTAACTCCTGTCGGCGTTTGCATCCACGAATTAGCGTCCATTATCCACCACGCAGAAAGCGAAGCACCGAATGCGACCATTATAGTCGATACAAGATGTGCCCTGTTGGATATTTTCCCCCATCCGAAGATGAAGAGAGCCAGAAAAGCAGCTTCAAGCGCGAAGGCCATCGAACCTTCAAAGCCGAGGATATTTCCGAAAAATCCTCCGACGACCTGAGAAAAGCCTGCCCAGTTAGTGCCAAATTCGAATTCGAGCACTAACCCGCTCGCAACACCGATGCCGAAGGTTAAAAGAAATATCTTCGACCAGAACCTTTCATGCCTGTAATAGACTTCATTTTTTGTTTTGAGCCAGAGAATCTCGAGTATAACCATCATAAAACTCAATCCTATGCTCAGAAGAGGCCAGAGCATATGAAAGGCTGTAGTTACTGCAAACTGGAGTCTCGACAAAAATAGAGAATCCATAAAAACCACTCCTTTTTGGTATAATTTTAATGAAATTGATTTTCATTTCGAATTATATCATAAGAGGTGGAGAATGTTCCCAAAATTTCCGAAATTCAAAGAGATAGAGATCGAAGACAGAAGATTTTTGAAGGATCGCATATGGAACTATCAGCCTGAAAATTCCGAGATAAATTTCACGAACCTTTTTATATGGAAAGATCATCTCAAGGTTAGATGGACTACTTTCAAAGATACAGTCCTTTTTATGTGCGGCGATAACCCTTATTTTTTAGAACCTGTAGGAAAGTTAGAAATAAATGATCTCAAAAACCTATCTTTATGGATATCATCGAACAACTCAGAAATAATTTTTGATCGTGTCGCGAAAAAATTCACGTCATCTTTGAACGATGATTTTAAAATCATCCCATCGAGGGACCAATTTGATTACGTCTACAAAGCCGAGGACCTTATAAACCTTGCCGGGAGAAAGTACCATTCAAAAAGAAACCATCTTTCCAATTTTTTTAAAATGTACGATTACAAATACATTCCAATGACTGGCAAGGACGCCATGTCGGCCGTGGAACTTGCCAAAAAATGGTGTGAGGATAAAAGATGCGACGAAGACATGAATCTTTTGGATGAATTTACGGCCACAAAACTTGCCCTTGAAAATTTCGATCAACTCGAATTAAAGGGAGCGATGATCTTAATAGATGGAGAGATACAGGCCTTTACGCTTGGAGAGATGCTGAATGAAAAAACCCTTGTCATTCATATTGAGAAGGCAAACAAATCGTACGAGGGAATTTACGTTGCGATAAACAATCTTTTTTGTAAAAACAACCTTAGTCCTGGTATGTTCGTAAATAGAGAGCAGGACCTTGGAGATGAAGGACTTAGAAAGGCAAAGTTATCTTATTTTCCAGATCATTTCGTTGAGAAATTTTCTGTCCTGTCCGGTAAATCTTTGTAAGGAGTGATCTGGGTCTCAACGAGTTTGACTAATTGCCCGAAATTTTGACTGGCCGCGTCCTGCGCGTAGATATCCATAAGCCATTGACGGTACCACGACTCGCCTAATTGATCTGGTACGAGATTGGATTTGTATATTCCCTTCTCCATCTCTTTAAAGACCTCTGAAAGCAAGACAGAAACAAACTGAGCCGAAACGATTTTTAATTGCTTGTCCTTTGGCAAATCCTTTATGTTTGATGAATTTATCAAACTCAAAGGGAGTGTAATCACATTACCACCACATTTTGCTGAAGAATACCGGCCTTATGCAGTGCCTCTGTTATCGCGATTATGTCCTGTGGCGTGGCTCCGAGGGCTTTGAGCGCATTGACGAGATCTGAGAGGGTATTTCCCGAAGAACTGCTTCCGTTTTGGAGTTGGCCGTTAACAATCGATATTGAAAAATTTCCGTAACTCATGGTGAAATCGGGCAGAGTTATGTCTCCTCCAAAGATCACCGTGCCTGTCCTTTCATTTATGACGATCTCCTGCGGAAAGTTTGGAATAACCTGAATTTGTTCTACTATGGCAAGAAAGTCTATTAGATTATTGACAAAAGCATTTGGTACCTGTATATCGACGGCTCCGGCACTCGAGGCCACGGCTATGTTGGATTGAAACTTTGAATTTATCGCTTGGGCAATCCGGGCAGCCGTGACAACGTCAGGCCTGTTAAGAAGCAGAGTCACAACGCCCGCTTTGACTATGTTAGATGGAATCTCTTTCTGAACTATAGCGCCATCTGGAATTGTCGCGACGAGTGAATATCTTTGCTGAAGAGAAACGCTCTGATTTGTGTTAAAGCCTCCTATGGAGAGCTGACCCTGGGCGACGGCGTAAACGTTGCCATCTGCGCCGTAAAGCGGCGTCTCGAGCAAAACCCCTCCCTGAAGGCTTTTAGCGTCGCCTATCGATGAGACAGTGACTCCTAATTTCATGCCGGGATAATAAAATGGAGGTATATTTGCTGTTACCATCACAAGAGCCGAATTTTTTGAATTGAGGTCAGACGGCGCGACGACGACGCCGAAATTTTTGAGCATATTCGCGATGAGTTCGGAGGGCACAGGGCCACTGTCTCCATTTCCGTTCAATCCGACAACGACACCCACGCCGAATAACTGGTTGTCCATCGCCCCTCTGATTTTTGTTATGTCCTGTATCGTTACCACATCTCCGGCCGCGAGTGCAATTGAAATTAAAACAATCAAAGAGATAAAAAAGATCGATACTTTTTTCAATCAGATCGCCCCTTTAGAAGATCAAAGATGCCAAAGAATTCATAAACCACGTTATCCATCTGTCATTTTGAACGCCTTCCTGAAATACGACATTACCATCGTACCATATTTCAAGATCGGCTATATTTGAAGAGTTAACTATGTTGCCCGGCTGTATGTTGTTTGGACTCACTATGCCTTTTATTTCGATTTCCCTCATTGAATTGTCTATTTTGATGTCTCTCTTTCCAGTTATTTCGAGGTTGCCGTTCGGGTAGACCTTCGTAACGACTGCGGAGAGCGTCGTCACAAACTGGGACTGGTTTTGCGAGGAGACAGAATTGGTATTGACAGAAGACGAAGGTGGATTTGTGGGAAGCAATTTTGAGATGTCGAAATTAGTCACAGACTTTATGAGACCTCCTATTATTGAAAGTATTCCTCCGTTATAGTTTGGATTTTTATATGAGTAAGAAGTATTCGTCGTGTCGTAAATCATGACCGTTACCGTGTCTCCAACCTTACTTGCGACAGGCATGGTAAAAAGATTTTTGAAATTAGTATTTGTGGAACTTTCCCACAGGGAATCGGCAAAAGCGAATGAGAAAATTGAAAGGGAAAGAAATAAAATGATAATTTTTTTCATAAACTACCTCCGTAGATCTTCACTTTTGGCCCGTTTTCCAAAAGACCGTACATCAAATAGCCATTTTCTATATTTCTTACGGGTATAATCTGCCCGATATAACCATTTTGCATGACCCTTACAAAGGTTGTTACCGTCAGATTGTTGTAAGACACATAGGCAACTATTATCTGTCCTGCCATAACGTCTGGAGGCGTTGAAATGCCGAATGGTGATATTATCTGTCCCGCCTTGAAAGACCACAACGCAAGATTTCCGATGATCCTTGAAGGGAGAGTCGCGTAAGCCGTTGTTGTTGCGTAGACATCCATCGGCATCTGCTTTAT
This sequence comes from Mesoaciditoga sp., assembly GCA_002878315.1. Lineage (GTDB taxonomy): Bacteria > Thermotogota > Thermotogae > Mesoaciditogales > Mesoaciditogaceae > Athalassotoga. The sequence goes on from PNIW01000080.1 coordinate 9,587, forward strand.
CATATCGGCGGTTATTCTTTGTCCGTAATTTATATCAACGGACGCGACGATGACATTTTCAATTTCTTTAGGCACATATTTTATGATTTTTGCATCTACAACTTTTCCATCTTGAATTATGTTGACCGGCACTCCTACCATTTTGCCCGAGATTTTAAAAGGCCTTCCAACGGCTATCTCATCAAACTTGGGAAGTTTAACCTTTGAAACATCTGTAAGAGTTATTCCTTTTCCGAGATCTGCTGCGGCGATTCGAGATATCTCATCGAAAGATCTGGCAATTCCTATTCCACCTATCTCGAATGTGGCATTCGAATAAGATACGCTCTGACCGGATGTGATCCTGACCAGTGCAAAATAATTTTGACCGAATTGAGAGATGTTGCTTACCTCTATTTCGTAATCTGGATTGCGAATTCCGGTGGGCTGAAAATTCACAACGAAAACATTTGAAGTCCCCACCTTCGTCGCGATCGCTTTTTGAATTTTCAAAAGATCGACAGACATTTCCGTTGAATAAACCATAATCTCTTTCGAGGTCGGAATAACCTTTAGCCATTTTATCGATTGCTCGGCTCTTATCTTTATACTTTGAGCGTCAAGGTAATAATAAGTTCCGGGCTGTGGCGCAAAGGCGACGATGAAATTTTTAAGATCGGATGCCGAGACACCTGTAAATGTCGCGGCAAGATCGTAAAGCGTTACATACTCAGATGAGACAGTCGCACTCGATTTTAGCGTGAGATCTATTCCCAAGCCAAAAGCGTAAATTTCAATTAAGATCAAAAAAGCAACGGATAAAAACTTCTTCATTGCTTGAGCGTTGCCACATCCTGTAACATCTGATCCGACGTCTGGATAACTTTCGAGTCAAACTCGTAAGCCCTTTCGGCATTTATCATGTCTACCATTTGCTGGATAACGTTGACATTTGAAGTCTCTAAATATCCCTGCCTGAGCGCTCCAAAACCATCTTGATTCGCAACTCCCTGAATTGGCTGGCCGGATGCCGGTGTTGCGACGTAAAGGTTATCCCCTATCGACTCCAAACCGGCTGGGTTCAAAAATCTCACAAGCGTGATCTGCCCAACCTGTGTCTGTGTACCGCCGGGCTGGGTTACCGTTACTGTGCCGTTTGGCGCTATGTTTATCGATTCGGCATTTTGAGGGATCACTATATTTGGGATAACGACATAACCATCGCTTGTTACGAGCCTGCCCTGACCGTCTAAGTTGAAACTGCCGTCTCTTGTGTAACCTATCTGTCCATTCTGAAGTTGAACCTGAAAAAAGCCGTCTCCGTCTATCGCGAGATCGAGAGGATTGCCTGTCGAAGAAAGACTGCCGAGTGTAAATAAACGGTTCGTCGCGACAAGCCTTGTCCCATGGCCGACGTAGAGACCTGTTGGAGACTGTGTATTTTGAGACGTTGGCGTTCCGGCTATGTAAAGATTCTGATAAGCGAGATCTGCAAATTCGGCCCTGCTTTCTTTGAAGGCTGTGGTGTTAGCGTTGGCCAAATTGTTGGATATTGTGTCTATCATGAATTGCTGGGCATTCATGCCCGTTGCCGCCGTTGAAAGTGAATTAAGCATTTTTACCTCCTTTATGTTACGCTACCGACATTTATTCCCGTTGTCATCATTGAATCCTGAGTCATTATGGCCTTTTGCGCTATCTGGTAATTTTGGAATGCGTTTATCAAATCAACCATCTCTTTGACAGCGTTGACATTTGACGTTTCTAAATATCCCTGCATTACCTTCCCGTTTGGATCGAGAACGAAAGGGCCACTTTGCGCTGTCGGGACGAAGGCATTTCCTCCAACCTTTTGAAGGTAGATCGGATTCGCAACATTAAAAACGGCCGGCATTTGTCCGCTATCTGCCATTATTGGCTGGAGTGCCGCGCCAAGCACCTCTCTACCCATATTATCGACAAGTTCGCCATTTGGAGAAACGTTAAAACTTCCGTCTCTTGTGTAAAGGATTTGATTCCCCTCTCTGACGGCAAAAAAACCATTTCCGTCTATCGCGTAATCGAGTTTTCTACCAGTCTGCTGCAGGGCACCTTCACTCATCTTTGGAAGAACAGAACTTACAACGACTGCATTTGTCATTTTCCCTATCGATGAAAATTTTGAAGGGATATTTTCTCTGTAAAGTTCTCTTTGCATTGTTGCGGCAAAAGTCATGGAATCGGCCTTAAATCCATAGGTGTTTACATTTGCCAAGTTGTTCGATATCATATCTACCTGTGCCTGATCGACAAGCATTCCCATCGTAGCATCGTAAAGCCCTGTGTGCATTCGATCACCTCAAAGTATCTTTCAACGCACGTTGAATAAATTCCTACATGTCTTCGAATTGACAATTGATAATTGACAATTGAGAATTGGCATCCGTTTATCATTCATGTCTGCGTATTAACTGCAAGTATAAAATTGATTTACCTGTGTTATAATTTCGAGAGGTGAGATATGAGTACATTCGTTGCGATAATAGGCGGCAGTGGAGCCGGAAAAACTACTGTCGCGAATAAAATTCTTGAAAAGTTTTCGAATAGAGCGGTATGTATCAACATGGATAGTTATTACAAAGATTTAGAACCGGGCGTAGATCCGAGGAATGTCAATTTCGATGCTCCTACTGCCTTTGATTTCGATCTCTTCCTTTCGCATCTTGTCGATCTTAAAAATGGAAGGGCGATAGAGGTACCGAATTACAGTTTTGTAACCTACAGGAGGGACACATCGAAGACGATTCACGTCGAACCCCGAGATCTTGTCATAGTCGAGGGAATTCTCGTCATATACAAAAAGGAGATAAGAAAACTTTTTGATCTGGCGATCTACGTCGATGAAGATGCCGACGAGAGATTGATAAGGAGAATAGAAAGAGACACGAAGGAACGTGGAAGATCCATTGAATCTATAATTTTTCAGTACAGAAGATTTGTCGCTCCAGCCTTTAGGAGTTTTATAGAACCTCAAAAGTACGATTGCGATATCATCCTTCCAAGGGGCGGAGAAAATCATACCGGCCTTTCGATAATAACCGAAGCGCTTGAAAGGATGCTCAACAGATGATAGGTTTAGATGATCTATTCGTTGTTTCAAATCAATTGAACAGAATTCCCCATAATGTGTCGGAGATCGTAAAGCGATGTTCTTTCGGATTCCCGACTGTTATACGATCCTTTCCCGTTTTGGACGGTAAGCCCTTTCCAACGCTTTACTGGCTTACATGTCCATTTATGAGATCTGAAATTTCAAAGATAGAAAGTAACGGGGGAATAAAAAAGTATGAAGAAATGCTTTCTAAATCAAAAGAATTACTCGATTTGCAGATAAAGGCTCATTTAGAGGCTAATAAAAGAATTAGAAGTATTGCCGGTGATGGGATGAAGGATCTTTTTAAAGGAGGAATGGGGGGAATAAAGGACTTCAGACACGTAAAATGTCTTCACATGCACGTTGCTTACCATCTTGGTGGAATAGCAAATCCTGTCGGCAAAGGCGTACTGTCCGAAATAAAGATGGAATGCAAAGATGGAATTTGCGGCAAGGGAGGCTAAAATGGATTACACGCTCATCATAGATGAAGGCACGACAAGCACGAGGGCGATTATCTTTGACGAAAGTGGAAATATCCTTTCCTCATCTAACAGGCAACTTAAGGCAATCTATCCCTACGCTGGATGGGTCGAGCAAAATGCCGAAGAGATCTTTTCAAAGACCTTGGAATCGATAGAGGATGCCATAGATCAGTGCGGATGTACTCCGAGTAAAATTGGGATAACAAATCAGCGTGAAACCGTTGTCGCGTGGGATGACAGGGACGGACGCCCGCTTTACAATGTGATAGTCTGGAGGGATAAAAGGAGCCATTCCTTTTGTAAAGAGTTGAAAGACGCAGGTTATGAGCCTGTCATAAGGGCAAAGACCGGTCTTTTGATCGATCCTTACTTTTCTGCCTCCAAGATATCATGGATGATCGAAAATGTTGAAGAGGTAAAAAAGCGTGTCGGAAGTCCTCATTTGAAATTCGGCACGATAGATTCATATCTTGTATGGAAGTTAACTGGAAATCATTTTACAGAGCCATCCAATGCATCTCGTACAATGCTCTTTGATATAAACACGATGAGATGGGACAAAGAATTGCTTGAAGTCTTTAAAATACCTTTCATTTCTATGCCGGAAGTTATAAATTCAAATGGAGATTTTGGAAATTCTAAATACGGAAAGATAACGGCAGTATTGGGAGACCAGCAAGCATCTTTGATGGGGAATTTATGCGTTAATTCAGGCGAGGTGAAGTGCACCTATGGCACGGGAGCCTTTGTGCTCGTCAACGCAAAGAATTCAAAAAATCCTCCCTTTGATGGACTTTTGAAGACAGTTGCATGGTCAATAGACGGAGTCGCCGATTACGCGTTTGAAGGGTCTGTACTTTCAAGCGGAGAGGTTATAAATTGGCTAAAGAGGATATCCCTTATAAAAGATGAGGTGGAAATAGAAGAACTTGCGCGATCGGCAAAGAGCGACGGGATTTATTTTGTTCCCGCCCTCGATGGCCTTGGATCTCCGCGGTGGGAGCCGAATGCGAGAGCGCTTTTTGTGGGAATGAACTCTTCCCATACTAAATCGAATATCATAAGGGCAGTTATAGAATCGATGGCCTTTTCGGTGGCCGAAGTTATAGATACTTTTAAAAAGAGCGGATTGAAACTTTCGACCATACGTGTCGATGGCGGTGGATCGAAAAATTCCTTGCTCGTTCAGATATTGTCCAATGTCACGAATTTAAGGGTTGAAAGATCTAAATTTCACGAAATGACATCTTACGGTGCTTTTTTGATGTCGAGGGTAAAGAAAGATCTTAACGAGGTTTTATCTCTGAAAAAAGAATTCGATCTTTTTGAGCCTGTGGAAAATATCGATTCAATTTATAAAAGATGGCAAATGGCAGAAGAGATATCTGTGAAATGGTAAAGGAGATGATGTCATGCAGTTATATATCGATTCGGCCAAAATAGAGGAGATCAAAAAAGCCCTCGCTTTAGGGTATGTTCATGGAATAACGACTAATCCCACTCTTTTAAAGAATGCCGAAGTCTGGAAAGAATACAAGAATTTAAGGTCCTTTTATTCAAAATTGTTGGATATGTGCGATGGAGAAGTTTTCGCACAGATCCCATCTCAAAAGCCTGAAAAAATCCTTGAAGAACTTGAGGATTTAGACATGTCGAGACTCATAATAAAGATACCATCTGTCCCGGGTGGAATAGAGATCGCAAGATCGCTTGTAGATCGCGGATACAGCGTTTGCGCGACGGCCGTCTATACGCCATCGCAGGCGATAGCATGGTCTTCTCTTGACGCAGATTATGTGGCGGTGTATTTCAACCGGATGGAGTCAAACGGGATGGATGCAAAAGGAATTGTTAAGACCATTTTAAATGTGCTTTCCAAAACGAGAACAAAATTGCTTGCGGCAAGCGTAAAGACCACGGATCAACTTGATTTTCTCGTGAGCAGTGGCGTCGAATACATAACTGTCGGATACGATTTGGTTGAACAACTTATAATCTCTGAAAACAGTCAAAAGGATGCCAGAGCATTTGATGATGATATGGCAAAAGTGATCAAGGCTTTTAAGTAGAATTCAATCATTTCTTTAGAAGAAATGATAGACGCTTATATGGGCCTGTCTTAAGTTTGCGTTTTTTTTTTTATTTATAGAAAGTAAGGGTGAAAAAATGGCAGAAAGCGTACAGGATGCAAAAAAAGACTATCAAAAGATGCAAGTTGATGATCTCCTAAAAGAGTTGAACACAGATCCAACTAAAGGCCTATCAAAAGAAGAGGTAGAAAAACGTGTAAAAACTTACGGCTACAACGAGGTTCCCGAAAAGAAACCCAATCCATACCTTAATTTTGCCAAGAAATTTTGGGGATTGACGGCATGGATGTTAGAGGCTGTTATTGTCCTTTCGATCATTTTGAACAAAATGATCGATATGTACGTTATAATAGCGTTGCTTTTATTGAATGCCGTCCTTGGCTTCTTTCAGGAACAAAGAGCCTCAAAGGCTGTAGAAGCGTTGAAAAAGCAATTACAGATAAATTCAAGAACTCTCAGAGATGGCAAATGGGAGATGATCCCAGCACGTGAACTTGTGCCCGGTGATATAGTCAGAGTAAGGGCTGGAGATTTTGTTCCCGCCGATCTTAAACTGATAGATGGCCAGGTTGAGGTAGATCAGTCAGCACTTACGGGAGAGTCTTTGACCGTTTCAAAGGGAAAGTCAGACATGCTTTTTTCTGGATCTATCGTCAAATCTGGCGAGTCCACGGCCATTGTTGTTTTGACAGGAAATAAGACTTACTTTGGAAAGACGACTGAACTTGTTCAGGTTGCAAGGCCGAGACTTCACACAGAAGATGTCATCTCTTCAGTTGTAAAATGGCTTTTGATAATCGTTGGAGTCGCTCTCGCGGTTGCCTTTGTCGTTGCCGTATTTTTAGGAATAAATCTCTTTGATGTCGTTGCCTTATCCCTTGTGCTTTTGGCATCCTCAATTCCAGTTGCTTTGCCGGCCATGTTCACGATAAGTATGGCAATCGGCTCTATGGAACTTGTCAAACGCGGTGTGCTTGTGACAAGACTTAGCGCTTCTGAAGATGCGGCGACGATGGATACACTCTGCTCTGATAAAACAGGCACGATAACGATGAATAAACTTTCCGTCGCGGGCGTTATTCCAATGAGCAACTTCGATGAAAACGCAGTCATACTTTACGGCTCTCTTGCTTCCCAGGAAGCAAACCATGATCCAATTGATCTTGCTTTTTTGAATATGCTAAAGGAGAAAAAGATATCCACAGATGGATTTAATCAGAAAGCCTTCACTCCATTCGATCCCAAGACAAGAAGGACCGAAGCCGTTATTGAACATGATGGAAAAACCTTCCATGTCGTCAAGGGTGCCGTAAATGTGATTGCAGAACTTACCAACTCGAATATCGAAGATCTGAACAAAAAGACCGTTGAATACGCCTCCAAAGGATATAGAACCCTTGCCGTTGCGATGGGTGATGATGATAAATCTCTTAAAATAGTCGGACTTGTGGCCCTTTACGATATGCCGAGGCCCGATGCAAAGAAGCTGATAGCGGAATTGAAGAATTTAGGTATATCTGTTAAGATGTTAACAGGCGACGCTCTCCCGATTGCCAAAGAGACCGCGCGACAGGTCGGCCTTTCAGATGCGATAACCGCTTCAAAGGAATTCGAACAATTGGTGGAAGAGGATCCAGATAAGGCGGCAGAAATCGCTGAAAAAAGCGATGGATTTGCCGAAATTTATCCGCAGGATAAATATTCCATAGTGAAAAGTCTGCAGAGGAAGGGTCATATAGTTGGTATGACCGGCGATGGCGTTAACGACGCACCATCTCTAAAGCAGGCCGAAGTCGGCATAGCCGTCAGCAGCGCGACAGATGTGGCCAAAGGGGCGGCAAGTGTCGTCTTGACGGGAGAAGGCCTTGGGAATATAGTCGATCTTGTAAAGGTTGGGCGTCAGATATATCAAAGGATTTTGACGTGGATATTTAACAAAGTTGTGAAAACCTTCCAGATAGTGGTCTTCGTTGTGGCGGCCTTTTTGTTAACTGGCCATTTTATAGTCTCTGCTTTTGACGTTGTGCTTTTGCTCTTTGTCATAGATTTCGTAACGCTTTCGATATCTACAGATAATGCCAGATGGTCAAAGACGCCGGATACTTGGAATATAACAGGCCTTGTCAAATCCTCGATAATACTTGGTATACTTGTTGTTATAGAATCTCTTGCTATCCTTTACATAGGTATGGGTCCTCTCGGTATTTCAAAGGATTACGAGCTTTTAAAGACATTCTCTTTTAGCATTCTCTTTTACTTTGGCATGATGACGGTCTTTGTGGTCAGAGAAAGAGGTCATTTCTGGTATTCTTTCCCGAGTAAATCTCTCTTTTACATAACGATAATCGATATGATAGCGGTCGCGTTGCTTGTTACATTTGGATTTCCGGGACTTAAGCCTATTCCGATAACAGATACTTTGATTGTTATAGGAATGTCGGCATTTTTCTCCTTTGTCGTTAATGATTTCGTGAAATATTATCTTCTGAAAGGAAAAAAGGCATGAAAAAGCCTTACATATTACTTGATGCCGGAGGCACTCTCGTGTTTCCGGATCTTTTGTGGCTTTCAGATCTAATGAGAAAATATGGGATAAATGTAAAGGAAGAAGACATACTCAAGAGAGTTTACGAGATAGATTATTTGATAGACAAAAGCATGAAGGATAGGATTACCCTCATAGAGGGTAATCTTTTAGAGGCGCTCTTTGGCGCCTTTACGAGTTCAAAAGAGACGGTAAAGATCTTAGTAGAGAAGGCGAACGAAAGAGACAGGGTCAAAAATCTCTGGGCCTACACTTTTGACTGGGTAATAGATACGCTCAAAACTCTAAAGGAAATGGGATATTCGATGTCCGTTATATCCAATTCGGACGGAAGAGTTGAAGAAGTACTCGAAGAGACGGGGATTGCGCCTTTCATGGATAAGATATACGATTCTCAAATCGTCGGCGTGGAAAAGCCGGATCCGGCCATCTTCAAAAAGGCTCTCGGGGATCTTTCCATCTCCGCCGAAGAGGCGATTTTCTTTGGGGATATGTTTTACACGGATATTCTCGGTGCGAATCGGGCCGGAATAAGGGCCGTCCACATAGATCCATTTGGATTTTACAGGGAATGGCCAGGCGAGAGAATAAAAAACATCTCGTTCATTTCAGATGTAATTAAAAAGGATCTCTCCTCACGTCAGTTCTTTCCATTTATCTACGAATTGAGTTATGAACTGAACGAATGACAATTTAAGATAGTCTGATAAATGGTATAATTTCAAAAAGATCAGAAGAAAGGTAGATGAAGAATGGCCACACAGGTAAAGTCTAAACCTTCTATTTCAAAATTCGAGGAATATCTTTTGTACTTCATAACACTGTTCATTCCAATAGTAACGATTGGTCCTATAACCTACGAGTACAGCACTCAAAAATACGCCTTTTTCACGATTTTGATCTTCATTTTGTTCTTTGCCGTCATAATGGAATTTAGAAGACAGAAACAGGTAAATATAAATATTCCACTGCCCGCGATAGGATGGGGCCTTTTCACCTTGGCGACAGCCCTTTCTTTGATAAGTGTTATGATAGAGAATTTCCCTTATTTGAGATTTTCGGGAATGTGGGTCCTCTATTTTGCGATGACTTTCCTCTTTGTCGTCTACCTTGTGAACAGGATAAAAGATAAGAGGATAATGATAAATATCCTCGGTATGCTCCTTATAAGTGCAGGATTTATAGTACTTGATTCCTTCTTGAATTTTTACGCGGGATGGGATATATGGCTTGGCCACATAGGAACCCCTTACATGAGAGACAATGTGAGGGCAACGATAGGAAACCCTGACTTTGTTCCAGATTATCTTGGAGTTCTTCTCTTTGTTGCCGTATACTTTATCTCGTCAAGAACTTTAGGATACGATACCTCAAAGGATAAAGATAAAGTTTACAAAAAATTGCTTATCATAAAGATCCTCGCAACGATAGAGGCTATACTCATGGTCGCTGTGATAATCTTTTCCCAGACAAGGGGAGTCTTCATAGCGATACCTCTTTCTGTGGTCTTTTTAGCGCTTTTGTACACTTATTACCAGAATTTCAGAGTCAAAAAAGAAGAGTCAAAGATAGACGATGTAGGAAAAAAATTAAAGAAATTATCAACCACATTGCTTGTGATCTTTGTTATAGCGGTTTTCGTAGAGATGTTTTTGTATTCAATCCCTGGCCCATTTAGTGGAAACGCTTTCTCTTTGACAGGCAGAGTTACCTCGTCGGCACAGGCACTTTCTAATGCCGGCACTGCCCAGCAGAGATTCCTTGCATGGTGGGCATCTGTTTATCAGTGGAAAGATCATTCTATAATCGGACAGGGACTGGGAACTTACAGGATAGACTTTCTCCATTATCTTGGAGTTTCAATTGAGCACCATCCAACTCTTATGATAGCGTGGAACAATTTCATGAAAGCACACAATGATTATGTCCAATTGCTTGGTGAGACCGGACTTGTTGGAATTTTGACGCTTGTATTCGCACTCGGCAGCCTTTTATGGTTCGTGCTTAGAGTTTTAAAGAAAAAGGATTCGGACGACGCACTTCTCATGATGCTTATCTCTGCCGGATCGATGGTCACGCTTATAACGAGCATGTATTCCTTTGCAGAACATCTCATGCCGGATTCGATGACTTTGACTATACTTCTTGCCTTTTTGGTCTCCGACTACTTCAACAAAGATGGAGATCTAACATGGAAGATCGTTTTGAATAAGACGAAATTTGCAATCTCGTCCTTTGTCTCTTTGGTAATTTCGGCAGGCGTTATGATCCTTATGAACATGTATTTTGTAAGCGAGGTTTATTTCCTTTACGGAAATACGAATTACCAGTACATAAGCGCTTACCAGAATGCGGCATCGCAGGCTAATAACCAGTTAAATACGGTTCAAAATGAGATAAATCAGTTGAAATCTTACAGTGGGAATTACGCGTATTTGAATCCACAAACCTATATCCAGTCAAGAATTCAACAATTCCTCGCCGCGAATCCAGGTCTTAACCAGACTCAGGCTTCGATTCAACTTGAATCTCAAAGGCAGCAGGAATACAATCAAATAATGAATCAGTTGAACTCTAACCTTCAGAGCATCCAGACTGCGATAAATCAGTTTAACGATTACGAAAACCAATCTTACATCGGCGCAAAGGATGATTTTCTTAATTCCGTAAGATGGGACAACACATACGGTACATCTGAATTTTATCTTGGCCTTCTTGCAACTTTCCCTCAAAGAGATCAGGAGATAATAAACGAATTGAATAAAGCCCTTGCGTCTGGATCAACCTCGGCTCAACTCAATGTCTTAAAGGATCTTTTCTACGGTCAAAATGACATAACCCAGTTTATACATTCGCGGTTCAAAAATCTCAATTACAAGGGAGATTACGATTTAATAGCGAGTATGGTGAATTCCGGAATACCGCTTGTTGAGTTGTGGAATTCTTTGAATATAAATCAACTCGTTCAAATGCAAATGTATCAGGACAGCATAGATTATTTAAAAACATCGCTCCGTTTCTTTGCGGAGAAGAATTCTTACAGACTTATAGGCCAATTCTCAGCTCTTTTGTCGAGTATGAACAGATCGCAGGCCTCTATATATCAGGACGCGATAAGTAAATATCCAAAATTCAAATCTCAATTCGAAGCGCTCATTCAAAAGCATGAGGAACTCGCCCAGCAGGCCTTTGTGCAGATGGAAAACTGGTACGATCAATTGATCTTCATTCTTCCAGGAGGATGGAATAGATATTCGGGATGGAATCATGTTTATTCGGAGTACATAAATAACATACTCCAAAATGCCCCTCTCGATGCGACAGCTTACGCCAAGATCAAAGAGATCGCTCAAAAATATGTATGGGCAGGTTACTACATGCAGAAAACCTTCTGGGCTATTCCGACAAATACGATGGGGATCTTTACATCTCTGGCCCAGAATTTCATAAACAATCATATGTATTCTGAGGCTCTGACAACTGTAAATGACACTCTTTCAATCTTCAAACCTGCTTACGAATGGAATGTGGCTGACCTTGAAAGATATAAGGGAGACACAACCATATACAACAATGCCCAAGATTTCATAAATCAATACAAAGAACTTGAAACGAAGCGTGTCCAGTTCCTTTCTCAATTGAAGGCCGTTTACGAGTACGCTTTTACAAATCCAACCCAAAAAGCGACGGCCGAGGAGTACATTAAAGATTGGAACCACAATATTCTTACAAATGTTACAACAAATGATTCAACATCTGATATAATATCTGCTATAACAAAGATGCTCTCGGAAACTAAATGATCGATAAAGAGTTATCAAAAAGGATACTTTTGTGTATAATAGAAAGGTATCCGAGAAAAGAAGAAACAAAAGATCCTTTTCAAGTCCTCATAAGTACGGTTTTGAGTCAGAGAACGCGCGATGCCAACACAGCGAAGGCGTCGCGGGCTCTCTTTTCGAAGTTCCCAACGGCATACGATCTTTCCAAAGCGAAGATTTCAGAGGTGGAAAGACTAATAAGACCGGTGGGAATGTACAAACAAAAAGCGGAGCGGATAGTTAATATCGCTCGTGAGATTGTCGATCGGTGGGATGGAAAGGTTCCATCGACGTTAGATGATCTCATCAAATTCAGCGGTGTAGGTAGGAAAACGGCTAACATAGTTCTGGCTGTTTCTTACGATCTACCTGCCATTGCAGTCGACGTGCATGTGCATAGAATTGCAAACAGGATAGGGATCGTAAAGACGAAAACACCTTTTGAAACTGAAATGGCCTTAACGGAGATAGTGCCGGAAGAATACCGTAAACGCCTGAATGGAGCGATGGTCAACTTCGGACAGGCAGTTTGTTTACCCAGAAATCCAAGATGTATGTCCTGCACCTTTAAGGAGGTGTGCGAATACGGACGAGCTGTCATTAGCGGGAGCGGAGGTAAGAGAAGTACCGGAAGTAGAGATGGACCTAAGCGATCTGACAACCTTCAAAATGAATGGAAAAGCGAAGGTAATAAAACCTCTTGATCTGTCGCATTTTGAAGATCTGCTGATTTATTTCCTCGAAAACAAGAAAGATTTCAAGATCATTGGCGGGGGATCCAACACGGTGGTAAAGGATGGAATAAAAATTCCATTTATCTTGACCTCAAACCTCAACAAATACAAATTCGATGGAGAATATGTTATCGCGGAGAGCGGGGTAAAACTTTCAATTCTGCTTTCAGAGACGATAAAACGTGGCATTTCCGGACTTGAATTCTCGATCGGCATTCCCGGTACCATCGGCGGTGCGATCTTTATGAATACCGGAGCCTTCGATGGCGAGATATCAAAATGCGTTGAAAGCGTTGAGATCATAAATGAAGAAGGAAAGACATTTGAAATGAAAGCAGAGGATCTAAAATTTTCTTACAGGCATTCACTCTTTCATGAAAAGCGCATGTGGATAAAAAAGTGTGTTTTAAAACTCCAGTTTGCCAAAAATAAAGAAGACGTTCTTCAAAAAAGCCTGAAGAATTGGTCAAGGAAAAGAAGTACCCAGCCGATAACCTTTCCAAGCGTTGGATGTGTTTTCAAAAATCCGCCGAATGAATATGCTGCAAGGTTAATAGACAATGCCAATTTGAAGGGATACCGTGTTGGAGGCGTAGAAGTTTCAAAACTCCATGCAGGTTTTTTCATCAACGTTGGCAATGCGACCTTTGAGGATTTCAAAGCAGTTTACGAAGAGGTAGTCAAGAGGGTGAGAGAAAAATTTGGTGTAGAACTTGAATCTGAAATAACCATTGTAAGTTGATCGAGGTGTTAGAAATTGAAAGTCTTATACGGCCTGTGTACTTGGGGCTTAGGTCATATGACGCGCAGTTTACCCATAATGAGAAGACTTGTCGATGAAGGTCACAAACTTTTTATATACACTTCGGATAGGCCATTGATAGCGTTGAAGAAAGAATTTGGAGACAAGTGTGAATACATAGAAAGCGTTGAATATCCAAGCCCCTACACTAAAAACGGAACTTTCGGGTTGAGAATCACTTTGATGATGCCGGCCATTATAAATGCCATAATGAAGGAACACAGAGAGGTTCTTAAACTTTCGCGCGATCTTGACATAGACATATTAATATCCGATTCTGAATATGGAGTTTTCGATAAGTCAAAACCTTCATTTTTCATATTCCACCAGTTGAGATATGTCCCACCTAACTTTCTTTTCGTTTTAAAAAATCAGACCGAAAGGTTTAACTATTACTTCAGAAATTCTTTCACAAAGTTCATCGTTCCAGACTTTCCTTTTAATGGAGGGTTGACAGGGAACCTTTCGCACAACCTTTCTTATATCGATCCGGAACAGGTCAAATACATAGGAATTCTTTCAGATTACCAGAGAATGAACCTTCCTCAGGATATAGATTATCTTATCTCACTTTCCGGAAGGGAACCGAGCAGAAGTGTTTTCGAAAAGAAAATAGTGGATCAAATAGGTGTCTTAAAGGGAAATGTGGTGCTTGTGCGTGGAATGCCAGAAAATGCAGAGAGGTTGAAAATTCCAAATGTTGAGGTAATAAATTACGCTGGAAAGGGATTAAGGGATGAACTTATGAACAGGGCAAAGTTTGTGATAGCGAGATCTGGATATTCTACAATAATGGATATGGTCGAGCTTGGAAAAAGGGGTCTCCTCGTTCCAACACCGGGACAAACAGAACAGGAATATCTGTCTGAATATCTCGCCGAAAAACTTTATTTCTATTCCGTGGACGAGGAAGAAATTGATCTTGAAAAAGACATTGAGATAGCCAAAAGTTATAACGGTTATAGGCCGCCGTGGAGAACCGAGCAGAGTGTCGAGAAATTCATGGACTTAATAAGTACTACAATTGGAGGTAAAAAGTGAGGATAGTATCTATAGTCGGAGCAAGGCCGCAGTTCATAAAGGAAGCCTTAATCGGAAAAAAATTGGAAGAATTTGGAATAGAAGAGGTTCTTGTCCATTCCGGACAGCATTACGATTTCAACATGTCAGATATCTTTTTTAAGGTTCTTGAGATAAAAAATCCTAAATACAACCTCGGGGTCGGATCTGGAACTCACGCGGAACAGACGGGAAAGATGATGATAGAGTTTGAAAAGATCCTGATGAATGAGAAACCAGATCTTGTCCTCGTTTACGGGGATACAAACACAACTCTGGCCGGTGCACTGACAGCTGCGAAACTCAAAATTCCAGTCGCCCACGTAGAGGCCGGCTTGAGACAGGAACCAAAAGATATGCCAGAAGAGATAAACAGAGTTTTGACAGATAGAATTTCTTACTTCAAATTTTGTCCTTCTTTAAAGGCGATAGAAAACCTTAAGGCCGAAGGCATAAAAGATGGTGTTTACTTCACTGGAGACGTCATGTTAGATGTTTTTATCAAAATAAAAGAGAAGACGGATATGAAAAGTGTTCTCGACAAATATGATCTCAAACCAAAAAAGTACGTTCTTTCGACCATTCACAGGGATTTCAACACGGATGTAAAAGAAAGGCTTGAATCAATATTAAAAGGCCTGTCAAGAGTGTCTGAAAGGATGGATGTCATCCTTCCGATTCATCCAAGAACAAATAAAAGAATCTCGGAATTCGATCTCTCGAAATTCACAAAAAACATAAAGATAATAGATCCGGTTGGATACGATGAAAGCGTTGCTCTCACATGCAACGCCTTTTGCGTTGTTACAGACAGCGGGGGCCTTCAAAAGGAGGCTTATTTTGCAAAGGTGCCCGGCGTTGTGATGATGAAGGATACGGGATGGATAGAATTGATAGAGTCGCGATGGAATATCCTTGTCGATGCGGACGATCAGATGATCTACGAAGGCGTATTTAACCATCCAATTCCGGAGAAAACGGATAACATATACGGCGATGGAAATGCCTCCGAGAAGATTGTTAAAATAATAAAGGAGAAATTATGAAGATAGGCGTTATTGGATTTGGAGCGGCCGCGATAGGTTTTATCGATGAGATAAAGGACTCTGGAAACGAAATACACGTAATAGAGAGATCTCCGGACATTTACAGTTCGAGTATCTCGGGAATAAGATCTGATGGAAAACTCTTCGTCTCTTCAAGTATGGGAGGAGAGATAGAGATACCTCTTGAAACTCAAAAAGAAGTCGTGAATTTTTATCTCGATAAACTCGATGAGGTCGAAAGAAAAGAGGTAAAGACTGGAATATCCTTCGATAGGAATTCTCCATTCTTTGAAAAGTTCTATTCAAAGGGATTTGAACCTGTTAATGCCTATTTTTACCATATAGGAACTGATAAATTGAAGAACCTACTTGGAAGAATTTACGATGAATTTTCTTCATACAAGAATATAAAATTCCATTTTGGCATAAAGGTTGAAAATATAAAATTAGAAGGAGAAAAGATAAAGGTCACCGGCACGAATTTTGAAGAATTTTTCGATTACGTCGTGGTAGCAGTCGGGAGATCCGGACATGGCCTCATAAAGACTGTGACGGCAGATCATCCGGAACTTGTTACATCCGGAAATATAGTGGATGTCGGTATAAGGTATGAATTGCCGGATCACGCCGTTGAAAAATTGAATGCAGAAATGTATGAGTTCAAAGTTAGGATGAGGGCAAAGACGGGTTATATGGTAAGAACCTTTTGCAATAATCCTTCCGGGAAGGTGGTACTCGAAGAGTACGAAGATTTTGTGACGGTCAACGGTCATTCCAATTCAAATGGAAGCAGTGAAAATACGAACTTTGCAGTCCTTTGCAGCACTTCTTTCACAGAGCCCTTCAACGACCCTATAGGATACGGAACCTACATAAGCAAACTTGGAAATATTCTTGCAGGAGGCAGAAAGGTTATACTCCAGACTTATTCGGAATTCCTTGAGAATAAAAGAACAAAAAGGATAGGAAGGGTGAAGCCAACGTTGAGTGAAAAAAATTATATCTTAGGAGATATAAATCTCGTCCTTCCGAGAAGGATAGCGATATCAATCGCTGAGTTCATAGAAAAACTTGGCGAAGTTGTTCCGGCAATTGCCTATCCGGACAATCTGATGTACGCGGTTGAGGTTAAATTCTATTCGAAGAAGATAAACAACGAAAGGTACAAGAATCTCAAATTCATCGGTGATTGTAGCGGTCACACCAGATCGATAACATACGCGACATGTCATGGAAAGATAATCGGCAGAATGTTGAGAGGGGAGGCTTAAAATGATAAAAAATTACGTTCTCGACACAAATGTGTTGATTCACGATCCGAATGCTATTCATTCATTTGAAGACAACAATCTCATAATTCCACTGCCTGTCATCGAAGAAATAGACAAACTCAAAGGTAGACCAGGCGAGATCGGAATGAGCGCAAGGCATGTGGCAAGAGAACTCGACGATCTAAGAAAAAACGGCAAACTTTTTAAAGGTATAAGAATAAATGGTGGTGGAACATTGAGAGTCGAGGTAATAGAAGATTTCAAAGAAATGCCGAGATTTTTATCGGACAAGGTCATGGATGACTGGATACTCTTTTACACCATGGAAATAATAAGGAAAAGTCCAGATATAAAGACAATTCTTGTCAGCAAAGATATAAATATGAGAATAAAGGCAGATGCTCTCGGAATCGAAGCGCAGGATTATTTGAAAGACAAGACAGATGAAATGGCCTTATTCAAAGGATATATTGAAATAAATGGGGATCCTCAAAACTTTGATCCTGTAAAAAACAAAGTAATGGAAAATGAATTTGTCAAATTCGATTCGAAGATATTCAAATTCAAAAACGGCAAACTTATTCCGATCTCGGTCGATCAAAATACAAATGTGTGGGGCATACATCCTCTTAACTTTGAGCAGTCGATGGCGCTCGATCTTTTACTCGATCCCGACCTTGATCTTGTTACCCTGATGGGGATAGCTGGAACTGGAAAGACGCTTCTCTCAATAGCGGCGGCACTTGAAATGGTTACGAATGCGAAGATATACAAAAAGATAACCGTTACAAGACCGGTCATTCCCATGGGAAAGGATATAGGATTTCTTCCCGGAAGCGCTGAAGAAAAGATGAAACCATGGCTCGAACCGATAAGGGATAACCTTGAATTTCTATTCGACAATGCCGGTAAATCCATCTCAAAGATAGATTCGCTCAATTTTCTTCAAGTTGAGGCTTTAAGTTACACAAGGGGAAGGACGATACCCCATCAGTTTATAATCGTTGATGAATCACAAAATTTAACGCCTCACGAAGTAAAGACCATAATAACGCGCGCCGGTGTTGGAACAAAGATAGTTTTAACCGGCGATATCTCCCAGATAGATAGCCCTTATCTCGATGCCTTTTCGAATGGCCTTTCTTACGTGACGGCTAAGTTTGCAAATCAAAAAATAGCGGGACACCTTACACTTTCTATAGGAGTAAGATCCGATCTATCAACTCTTGCTTCTGAAATACTTTAAGGAGGTTATCATGCTTTTTGAAAAAATAAAGATCGGGGATCTCGAACTTAAAAATAGAATAGTTATGCCGGCGATGTGTCAGTATTCGTCCGATGAAACCGGAGTGGTCAAATCATGGCATCTCTCCCATTACCAGACAAGGGCTGTCGGAGGAACGGGACTGATAGTTATCGAGGCAACGGCAGTCGATCCGGACGGAAGAATTTCAAGAAATGATTTAGGAATATGGGAAGATAGGCAAATAGAAGGACTTAAAAAGCTTGTAGATCTCGTTCACGATAGCGGATCGAAGATAGCGATTCAGCTTGCTCATGCCGGCAGAAAGTCGAAAGCAACGGAAAAACCCATCGCTCCTTCGGCCATAAGGTACAGCGAGAATTATTCGCATCCTCGTGAGATGAAAAAATCTGAGATAAAAGAAATGATCGATAAGTTTTCTCTTGCCGCTAAAAGGGCAGATCTTGCCGGCTTTGATGGAATAGAAATACACGCCGCTCACGGATATTTGATAAATGAATTTCTCTCACCTCTTACGAATAAAAGGGCAGATGAATACGGCGGAAATATCGAAAACAGGACAAGATTTTTGTCCGAAATCGTCGACGGGATGAGAAAAAATTGGCATAAACCGCTTTGGATCAGGGTCTCGGCTTCCGATTATGCAAAAGGCGGAAATGAAGTTGAGGATATAATAGAAGCGCTTAAGATTCTCGGAGATCGCATAGATGGTGTAAATGTGAGTGGCGGTGGAGTGATCCACGAACAACATATAAAAGTTTATCCCGGGTACATGCTCGAAGATGCGAAAAAAATAAGATCTGCAACGCATTTAACGACAATTGGCGGCGGTCTGATAAATTCTTATGAACTTGCTGAGTTTGCACTCAATACCCATTGCAATCTCGTCTTTATCGGACGCCAACTTTTGAGAGATCCTTACTGGCCATTGAAGTGTGCAAAAGAGGCTGGTATAGATCTCGAATGGCCATTTCAGTATGAGAGGGCAAAAATTTATTGACACAACCTTAAATGTAAGTTAAAGAGTTAATGTTAAAATCTTACTTGAGAGTTAAAAAAAGAAAATGGAGGCGATCGAAATGCCACTTTACAGATATGTCTGTCCGAAATGTGGGCATGAAGAAGTGCTTTTAAAAAAGTTTTCCGAAGCAGATGGAGTGAAATGCGAAGTGTGCGGTAGCAAAATGATAAGGCAGATGGGAAATCTTGAGACGATCGTCTTCAAGGGTAATGGTTATTACACGACCGATTTCAAGAAATCTCCAGCCGGTTCTTCAACAAAATAATTGAAAAATCATCTTTTTTATGGTATTCTATATGTAATCGGGGCGTGGCGCAGATGGCTAGCGCATCTGCATGGGGCGCAGGAGGTCGCTGGTTCAAGTCCAGTCGCCCCGACCAGAAACCCATCCTCAAGGATGGGTTTTGATTTTAAGATAGATAAATGGTAAAATCTTTTTCGGATAGATTTGAAAGGAGAGGAAAGCAGTGGAAATTTCTGCCATAAAAGTTAAAGAACTTCGAGACATGACCGGCGCCGGGATGATGGACTGCAAAAACGCCCTTGTAGAGAGCGGTGGAGACATGGAAAAGGCCAAAGAAATTTTGAGAAAGAAAGGCCTTTCAAAGGCAGACAAAAAGATGGGACGGGCTGCCAATAATGGATGGATAATCGATTACATTCATTTCAATGGAAGAGTTGGTGTAATGTTGGAACTGAATTGCGAGACAGATTTTGTCGCAAAAACAGATGAATTTAAAGCCCTCGGAAAGGAAATATGCAAACATATCGCCATGCAAAATCCCAAATACATAAGCAGAGAAGATGTCGATCCTGCAACGTTAGAAAAAGAAAAGGAAATATACAGGGCCCAGTATGCAGCCACCGGAAAGACCGGACAGGCACTTGAAAAGATAGTTGAAAACAAACTTGAAAAATTCTACGAGGAAAATTGCCTTATGGAACAAAAGTTTTTCCTCGATGAGTCAAAGACTATTTCAGATATGATAAAAGAGGCAATAGCAAAGTTAGGAGAAAATATTTCGATTGGCAGGTTTGTCAGATTCGAAATAGGTCAAGGGTGAGCGTATTGCTCACCTTTTTTATTTTCTTTGGCGAGGTGCTATATGTATAAGAGGGTACTTTTGAAATTGAGTGGAGAGGTACTTTCTGGAGAAGGAAAGAAGGGCATAGATTACAGAATGGGAGAAATAATAGTGGATGAGATATACCAGGCCCTTCAAACTAACGTCAAACTTGGAATAGTCATAGGGGCTGGAAATCTTTTCAGGGGAGAGGAATTATCAAATGTCGGATCTATAAATGCAGATCAGATAGGTATGCTCGGGACAGTTATAAACTCGATTTATCTCCTTTCTGCTCTGAAGAAACGCGGAATAGGTGCGGTTGTTCTTTCAAAGATAATAGATCTGCCCTCAGTTGAGATTCTTACATATGATTCTATAGAAAGAGCCTTTCAGGAGAATAAAGTCGTTATCTTTGCCGGTGGAACTTCAAATCCTCTCTTCACAACTGACACCGCGGCGGCACTACGCGCGGCCGAAATGAATGCCGATGTGCTTATAAAGGGAACAAAGGTGGACGGTGTTTATTCAAAAGATCCCAAAAAATACATAGATGCGAGCAGATTTGAGCAGTTAACATTTGAAGAGGCGATAAATTTGAATCTCACGGTTATGGATACAGCGGCCTTCGCTCTTTGCAAATCCCATTCCATTCCAATAATCGTCATGGATTTTTTCACCCGCGGAAATTTCTTGAAGGTTCTTAAAGGAGAACGGATAGGAACGCTGATCTTCAACAAATAGTTTTGAATTCGTGTGATATAATTAAAAGAAATCAATTTTTTGAAAGGGGAGTATCGAAAATGGCAGTTAATCCATTGATAAGTCAGGCCAGAGAAAAGATGGAAAAATCGATTGCTTCAGTCAAGACAGAACTCATGCATATAAGAACCGGCAGGGCTTCTGTTGCTTTGCTTGATGAGGTTAAACTGGATTATTACGGTACGCCTACCCCTATTTCACAGGTTGCCTCTATATCCGTTTCCGAATCGAGGACCCTTTTGATAAAGCCGTGGGATAGAACCCTTCTGCCTTTGATCGAAAAGGCCATTTTGGCCTCCCAACTTGGTATAACCCCTGTAAATGACGGATCTGTCATAAGACTAAACTTTCCTTCACCAACTACCGATCAGAGAAAAAATCTTGTCAAAAAGTCAAAAGAGATAGTTGAAAACGGTAAGGTAGCGATCAGAAATATAAGAAGGGATATCCTAAAGGTCTTGAAAGAGCAAAAAGATGAAGGAAAGATAAGCGAGGATGACGAAAAAAGTTTAGAAGAAAGTCTTCAAAAATTGACAGATGAATATGTAAAAAAACTCGATACCATCTTTGAGGAAAAAGAGAAGGAGATAATGGAATTTTGATTCCTCAGCATCTTGCAATAATAATGGACGGCAATGGGAGATGGGCCATAAATAGAAGCCTTCCACGCTACGAAGGTCACTGGAAAGGTGCCGGTGTGGCCGAGAATGTTATTGAATGGTCAAATGACAGGGGGATCAAATATCTAACCCTCTTTTCTTTTTCGACTGAAAACTGGAAAAGACCTCCAGAAGAGGTAAAGATGATCTTCCACATTCTCGTTAAATATTTGAGTGATAGAATTAACAAAGTGATCGAAAAAAACGCGAAGTTACATTTCATCGGAGATATAGACGCGCTAAGTCCTGAGACGCGAGAGGTCTGTCTCAATTCTGAATTTCTAACTTCTAAATGTACCGGTATGGTTATAAATCTTGCCGTTAATTACAGCGGCAGATCGGAGATTCTTAAGGCCGCTAAAGAGTCTAAAGGAGAAAACTTTGAGTCGTACCTCTACACGGCCGGCCAGCCAGATCCAGATCTTTTAATAAGGACCGGAGGGGAAAAGAGAATAAGCAATTTCATGCTTTGGCAGATGGCTTACACCGAACTTTATTTTACAGATGTCTTATGGCCGGATTTTTCAGAAAATGATCTTGAAATTGCTCTTGAGGACTTTTCAAGGCGTCAGAGAAGATTCGGAGGAATTGAATGAAAAAAGAAACAAAGATACGTCTTATAACTTCTGCAATTGCGATACCGTTGGCGATTTTGTGCTTTTTCAATTTCTGGAGTACAGTTGCCCTTTCGGCCATCGCGGTAGGTCTTGCCGGTTACAATTACATTCAGATAACACTCAATGGATCGAGAAAAATTCACAGATACTTTTACATAATTGCCATACCGGGACTTAACATAGTCTTTGGCTTTCTTGTTCACACTCCGGCGATGATAGTGCTTGCCTATTCATTTGTTATGAGCATGGGATTTTTCCTTGCGATAGCCTTTAACGATTCCAATGAAGTTATAGAAAGGAATATAGTTTATGGAACGATGGGGCTGTGGTATCTTTCATTTAACCTTGCTTTTTTCATTCTCATATATGCCCAATTTGATGCGGTCTATTCTTTAAGCGCGCTGGGCTCTGCTTTTGTTTTCGATTCGGCCGCATACTTTGTCGGATCGAGATGGGGGAAGCATAAATTTATTAAAAGGATAAGCGCCGGAAAATCAATAGAGGGAATAATAGGCGGTTTTGTCTTTCTTATAATCTTCTTTTTGATCTACGATTCTGTGCTTTATCCCTTCTTTGGATGGCGGCATTTCAGTTGGATCGCGATTTTTGTACTTTCGGCAGTTTTTTCATTCTTCGACACAGTCGGAGACATAACGAAGTCCGTATTCAAAAGGAATCGCCAGTTAAAGAATGCCGGCAGTATATTGCCGGGTCACGGTGGTTTCTGGGACAGAATAGACGGTCTTTTGATCTCCGTTCCGATGTATTACGTAACCTTTGTGATTTTGAATCACTTCAATCTACTTAAAGCATGATAAAGAAATATTCTTATTTCGCTTTCTTTGCATTTGGATTTTTCGTAATGATCCTTCCAAGTGCCCTGCCACTTGCGATGAAAGAATTTGGAATAGATTATTCTCAAAGCGGATATGTCATGATGCTTGGTACGGCCGGGTACATAGGCGGATCTTTGATATGTGCGCTCTTTGCCCATAAGATAGGCCTTAAGAGGATAGCGAGCCTTGGATCTCTTATTTCGGCTGCCGGGCTTTTCTACTTTTTCTTTGTCCACGACTTTTTAAACCTTTCTATTGCCAACTTTGCAACTAACATAGGAATGGGTTTTATAGAAACAGGTATAGGAGCATTGATCGGGTCATCGGAAGAGAATGTCTCGAGTACGCTCAACAAAGTTAATGCTCTGTTTGCCCTTGGATCATTCGTGAGTCCCTTTGTCGTCGCTTTCTTTATAAAATATGGATTTAACTGGCAGATCTCCTATCTTATTGGATCTGTAATAGCGTTTATCTCATTTGTCGTGTCTTTGAAAATAGAAAATGTAAAAGAAAGACCGGTGGTTTCTGCCAAAAAGTTCAACGCATTCAGCGGACTTTTCATCATGATATACGCGATGATAGGAATATACGTGGGATACGAAGCGACATATTCTTCATGGATCACAACCTTTTTGACGAATTTCAGACACATCAATGTTGCGACGGCAGCGCTTTCTTCGGCGATTTTCTGGATGGGAATGTTTGTCGGAAGATTGCTTGCGAGTTATATCAAAGTAAGGAATGAGATATGGCTAATCTTCATTGTCGCATTCTCTCTTTCGGGCGTTATCTTTTCCATAGCGATACCACAATTCTACATCTCGATGTTTTTCGTATTCTTTAGCGGTCTCTTTTTCGCAAGTACATATCCGACCATACAACTCATGCTCATCGAAAGAGCCGGATCTGGCATCGGTAATCTTATGGGAATCTTCGTCTTTTTCGTCGGCATAGGGGCAACATTAGCCCAGTGGGTGGTAAGTAGCTTTTCAAATGCTTTTGGTATTCTTGCGGGATTCAGTATCATTCCGGTCATGATAACGGTGGAGTTGATACTTTCAATTTCAATGGAGAGAAAAAATTCACACAATAGAATGGAAAATCGTAGTATATAAAGGATATAATTAACAGATATCTATAAAAGAAAGGAAACACGCATGATTAAATTTTCAGATTTGAATTTGTCGGAAGACACTCTTAATGCACTTGAGAGAATAGGAGTGGACACACCGACACCGATCCAGTCAATGGCGATACCGCCGACTTTAAAAGGAAAGGACGTAATAGGCCAGGCCCAGACGGGAACGGGAAAGACCTTTGCTTACATCCTACCGGCAATTGAAAATATAGAAGGAGAAGGCTTGCAGGTACTTGTTTTGTGTCCCACAAGAGAACTTGCACTTCAGGTAACCGGGGAATTCAAAAAGTTCATCGATTCTCAAAGCGTTGTCACCGTCTATGGCGGCCAGGAGATCTCTTACCAGATAAAGGCCATAAAAAAAAGCAAAGTGGTAGTAGGAACGCCCGGCAGACTTATCGATCACATTCACAGGAAGAGCATAAAATTGAACAGCGTCAAAATGGTTGTCATAGACGAGGCCGATGAAATGCTTAACATGGGATTCATAGAAGACGTTGGAACAATTCTCGGAGAGGTTCCGTCCCAAAGGCAGACGCTTCTCTTTTCTGCAACAATGCCAAAGCCAATAATAGAACTCACAAAGAAATTCCAAAAAGATCCGGTCTTCATAAAGGTTCCGTCAAAGGAATTAACTGTAAGCGGTATCCACCAGCATTACTTTAACGTAAAAGAAAGGGATAAAAATGAACTGCTTTTTAGAATCCTCGATATTTACGATCCTCAAAGTGCGATGATCTTCTGCAACACAAAAAAGGCCGTCGATGATCTTACCGTTGCTTTGAAGGAAAACAATTACCTTGCAGATGCCATTCACGGAGATATAAAGCAATTTCAAAGGGACAAGGTGATGAATGCCTTTAAGTCTAAAAATGTCAGAATACTCGTGGCAACAGATGTTGCGGCACGCGGCCTTGATATAAAAGATGTTGAGATCGTCGTCAACTATGATCTTCCGAATTACAACGAATATTACGTTCACAGAATAGGAAGAACTGGAAGAATGGGAAAAACCGGAATCGCTTTTACATTTGTCACTTCCCGCGAGACTTACAAATTGCGCGAGATAGAAAAATATGCAGGTAAGATAGAAAAACTCGAAATACCATCGATAGAGGATGTAGAAAACAGAAGTAAATCCGTTCTTGTAAATAAAATAAAAGAGGAACTTATGGGGGACGGGTATAAAAGATACATAGAAAACGCGAAAATACTTGTCGATGAGTTTTCTGAAATAGAGGTTGTAGCGGCACTTTTGAAAATGAATGAAAAGAATTTTAGAAAGCGTGAATTCAAAGCGATCGAAAAGATAAGGGATGGACGGAAAGACGATTTCAAAAAAAGATATGGAATGAGAAACAAAAGATAAACTTTTCTTTGAAAAACGTTGACGGAGGTGAAGATGGTGAGGAAGATCGTCATTATAACCTTACTTATGGCTCTTTCAATCTATGTATTCGCAACAGTTAACATCAATGTCTGGTTTAGTTGGGAGGGACAAAAGGAGTTTGAAACGCTTGTAAACAAATTCAACGAATCCCAATCCCTCTATCATGTTAGTCTCGTCTATATTCCAGATATGACTCAGAAACTCCAAATTTCTTTGAGCGCTGGAACGCAGTTGCCGGATGTCGCTCTTGTTCGCAACGATGTGATTGGCATGTTAGCAAACGCAAAGGTCATAACTCCCGTATCAACGACAGTCTCTATGCTGCCGGCGTTTTTAAGATCCTTCGAACTGAACGGTAAACTCTACGCCTATCCGTATTACGCGGATCTTCAGGTCGTATACCTTAACAAGAGCATTTATTCCAAATCGGTTTCATATGACTGGACTTTAGATGATTTTGAAAAGATCGCTTCATCCATAAAGGAAACAGGTCATGTAGGGCTTTCAATGGATTCTTTTTCTTCTTACTTTTTCAATTCATTTTATGCGGCGTTTAACGGGAGCAAAATCCCGCTCAAAAATGGTATACCAATAGTAAACAATGAAGGAACAAAGAAGGCCTTCGAATTTTACAACGATATATTTAACGTCAAAAAGATAGCCGTTTCTTACAACAAATCTGCCCTTATACAGTCTTTTAAATCCGGAAAAGCTGGCATGTTGATTCAGGGATCATTTTTGATACCTGACTTCCTTTCATCAAAACTTGACTTTACAATACTTCCATATCCGGTTTTAGACGGCAAAATGATACCTCCAACCTTTGACGCAAAAGGCTTTGTAATATTTACGGATAACGAGGCTGTTAGGGAATTTCTCAATTACATAAGTAGACCAGAAAACGAAGAGTTCTTTTGCAAATCAACTTACAAATTACCCGCGAATATCATAGCCATGCACGAATTAGAAAATTCGAATGACTTTTTCAAAGTGATGGATTTGAGTGCGAGAAACGCGTTGATCGTACCGACGACCACCATTTTCAATGACGCCTAT
Source organism: Mesoaciditoga sp. (assembly GCA_002878315.1). Classification (GTDB taxonomy): domain Bacteria; phylum Thermotogota; class Thermotogae; order Mesoaciditogales; family Mesoaciditogaceae; genus Athalassotoga. Next base: position 36,359 of record PNIW01000080.1, read on the forward strand.
TCTAATGCCATAACGACAGCGTTGCAGTTGTACCTTACAAAACAAATGTCACTTGATGAATCGCTTCAAAAGGCTCAAGAGTATATAAATTCGCAGGCTAAATGACATTTTTTTGGCTTTTGTTTTCAATAAGCCTTTTAATCTTTTCTGTAATAGTTGCAAGGGCAAAGCCCATTTACACTTTGGCCCTTGCAATTTTATTGTTTCTTGTCAATTTCTTCCCTTTTGTGTGGGGGATCGGAATTTCTTTTTTTGATTTTTTCCCGCCGGAGATGAAATTTACCGGCCTCAAAAACCTTCAGATGGCTTTTTTTGATCCCGGATTCATTCTTTCATCCAAAATAACGGCACTCTGGGCTATGACTGTAATGGTAATCGAGATTGCGATCTCTTATCTTCTTGCGATTTCGATTTATTCCATGAAGAAGTTTTCCTCTTTTTTTTACACATTGACCTTACTTCCGTGGGCCATTCCATCTTACATAATCGTGATCTCTTGGACCTCTTTGATAGAAGGGTATGGTGGAGACTCATTTCTGTCCCATATTTTCGGAATGCCATTCGATCTTACAACGAATATACCGGCTGCTTTTTTATGGAGTGCTTTTGTTGCGGCATGGCTCAGTATCCCGATGGTAACGCTTGTTATATTGAGCAGCCTTCAGACGATCTCTCCGAATCTGAGAGATCTTGTTAAGATAGAAGGAGCCAATCCGTTGGAGATCGCTTTGAATGTCTATATTCCACAAACTTTTCCCATCGTCTTTCCATATCTGTTTATAATCTTTCTTGAATCTTTCAAAGAATTTGCGACTATCTTTCTTATGACTGGAGGAGGGCCGGCGCTCGTTTCAGGTTTTGGCCTTAAATCCATAGTTGGAGCAACGACAACACTTGGTATACTTATGTACAACAAATTCAGCCTTACACAAAATTACGGCGTGCTTGGCGCATATTCGGCCGCGATAGGGCTGATAATGGTTTTGCTCGCATTTATAGGATGGAATTACAGGTTTTCAAAAAAGAAGGAAAATTTGATCATATCACTCCTTCTTGTCCATATCTTTTTCGATCCCTGGGGTATGGGAATGGGCATCTTTGGAATTTTTCCTTCAGCCTTTTATTTAACTGCTCTTATCATGTATTTAAAAAGACGCAGATCTTTTAAAAGATACATTATGGCTGGCGCTTTATTTGACTTTGGGTATCTAATTCTGAGCGTATCAAAGAGCGGATTTGACGGGATAAGTATATCGAGCATCATCGCTGTGATACTCTCCATAACGTTGATCTTCGAGGGAAGGATATACATTTCGCGATTTAATCCCTCAAAGATCTTCTGGAAGGTTTTAAAGATCGGATGGATGGGATTGTGGACTGTCATCATCTTTTTGCCCGTTTGGAATGTCTTTGCAATGGGCCTTTCGAGAGAAAATGTTGTTCCAATCACTTCTTTGTTTCCACATGGTTTTACCTTTGATAACTTTGTCTCTCTCTTTCAGAATTACAACTTTGGCCAGGCGATAATTAACAGTATCATAATAAGCGTAATTGCAATTTTTATAGCGATAGTGACTATCTTTCCTGCCACGTATGCCGCCGTTCACAACAAAGGCGCCTTAAGAATTGGAATGGTTATCCTCATCTCCTCGCTTTTTACAGGTATGCATACACTCATTCCTCTTGCAATGACCTTTAGATTTTTAGAACTTTTGAACAGTTATATAGGGGTTGCATTAATTCTAAGCGTTCATGCCGCGGCCATTTCGTATTTTTTGCTCTACCCGTTTTTGCTTGAATTGCCTAAAAATATTGAAGAGGCTGCCATGATAGACGGGGCAAATGGATTTACAAGGATGCTAAAGATAATTTTTCCTTTGAGTTTGCCTGTTTTATGGACTATAATAGTATTTGTTTTTATAGATAGCTGGAGTTCATTCGTGATTCCTCTTATATTTTTGAATAACGAGAATTTGTATCCTGTATCCATGACAATGTATAATTTAGTAGGTCAATATGGCCTTACCTATTCAAAATGGAATATATTCGGAGCGGGAGCGATTGTGAATATCGTGATCGTCGTCACCATCTTTTTGGCGGCGAGAAAGTACATAATAAGTGGCATAATATCCCGAAATGGAGTAGATGATTGAAATGGAACTTTTAGGACCTTTGAAGATGAACCAGATAGATCTCGATCAGACAGATATTGACAGATTGACTATGTACATCAAAAAACTTGAAAAATGGGGAAATATTCATGCTCTAACTTCTGTCTCGGCCCGTGAAATACCATACGTTTTTGTCGTCGAGCCAATAATTGCCGCTAAAGTGCTTCGAAACCTTATTGACCCTTTGCGATGTTTAGATATGGGTACAGGTTTTGGCAATCCGGGAGTTGCGATGTCTGTTTACTTCAAAAAGAGTGAATTCTTGCTTGTGGATGCCTCGTACAAAAAAACCGCGCTTTTGCGTCAGATAGTCGATGAGGCTAAATTCGAAAGGGTCAAAGTTGTGACATCGAGACTTGAAGATCTTGAGGAAGGTGACTTCGATCTTGTGGTCTCGAGAGGAATAGGACCGCTTGATAGGACCTTAAAATATTCTCTTAAATTTTTAAAAGAAGGCGGGCTTGTGGCTATCTTTAAGGCAAAGATAGATCAGCAGGAGTTATCAACTGTCAAAGTGGAGAATCTGAAATTCGAAAGAACCCTGAATTTGAGGGTTATCTACCCATCAAAAGAGGCCTCAAGGTATCTTATCGTTTATTCAAAATCCACATCAAATTGAATCAACGGGAGAGTTTAATGATCTGGCAATTTGTAGATTCGGGCGTTATGGACGGCTTTAAAAATATGGCTTACGATCTTGCCCTGTTAGATAATGTTCAAGATGAGCCAGTTCTAAGGTTTTACGGGTGGAATCCTCCTGCCCTTTCTATAGGAAGATTTCAGCGTTTAGACGATCTGAATGTCGATTTTATAAAGAAAATGGGCTTTGATCTTGTAAGACGTCCGAGCGGTGGTAGAGCCGTCTTACATTACGACGAACTCACATATTCGGTTATTTTGCCTGCCTTTATGTCGAATAAAGGTGTTTTGGAAAGTTATCTCGAAATCTCGAAGGCACTTTTGAACGGATTGAAAGGGTTGAATTTGAACTGCCAGATTTCGCGAGACAAAAGAAATTACACAAGAAATTCTGCGTGCTTTGCCGTAACATCGGTGTATGAAATTTCCGTTGACGGTAAAAAATTGGTTGGTAGCGCACAGGTAAGAAGGAATGGAAAGATACTCCAGCATGGCTCTATTCCCCTAAAATTGCATCTAAAAGAATATTCGAATTCATTCAAAAACAGCGAATATTTAGATAAAATTCTCGAAGATTCTATGACATCGATAGAAGAACATGTCAAAATAACGATGGACGAATTGAAGGAAGCCATCCTTGCAGGTTTTATGGAGACTTTGGAGATAGAATTTATTCCGCTTAAAATACAGGTTGATTTTCAAAAATACTTAAAAGAGGTCAAAGTATGGGATTGAAGATAGTGGCCACCCCCATAGGAAATCTTTCAGATATTTCTTACAGGGCCTTGGAAACTTTAAAATCGGTAGACGCTATTTTGTGCGAAGATACAAGAAGAACGATGAAATTGATAACTCATTTTGAAATATCTAAAGCCCTTGTATCTTTTAACGATAACAACGCGTCAAAGAAGATACCTCACCTTTTGGAGGAACTGAAAAAGGGTATGAATTACGCGCTTGTGAGCGATGCAGGGATGCCCGTTATATCTGATCCGGGAATGAAACTCGTCAACGAATGTCATGAAAATGGTATAGAAGTAGATGTTATACCGGGACCGAGCGCGGTTGTGTCTGCGGTGGCCGCAAGCGGTCTTAATGCCTCGCATTTTGTGTTTTTGGGATTTTTGCCAAGAGGATCGAAATTGAGAAAAACCTTGCGCGAAATGTTCGATATTGGCATACCAGTTGTCTTTTTTGAATCTCCTTACAGAATAAAGGATACACTTAAAGAGATATGCGCCATCTCCCCGGATTCCCGAATTTTCGTTGCAAGAGAAATGACCAAAGTAAATCAAACATTTTACAGGGGAAATCCGTGCGAACTTTGTGAAAAGGTTGATCCGATCGGAGAGATAACCGTTGTTCTCGAATGGAGGAAAAAGTTTTGAGTTCATTAATATATTCGGTTCTTGTAATAGTTTCCATGACATTTGCGGTCAGGGCAAGCAACAACATGCTCGCAACTACAATTCCATTGCTTGTGAAATACAATCTTAATTTCAACGGCGTTATGATAGGGCTCATATCCGCGATCTTTTCTGTAGCGACATTTTTCATGAGCGGGTTCATAAACGCAAGTTTGAAGTCGAGGGAAAGAAGAATACTTTTTATAACCTCAGCCATTATTTATTCCATTCTTTTTCCATTTTTCGCCATCGCCAATTTTATAAGCGTATGGATACTCTCCATCGCGGTTGGATTCGTTTTAGGGGCTCTAATGCCAAATATAATCACATCTGCGAGCCTTTATCCGGATCAAAGAATAAGGGAAAGGATCGTTTCGATTTACACGCTTGCGCTGAGTCTGTCATTGATAGTAGGGCCGGCGATAGAATCCGCGATTTTAACGAAAATATCTCTAAGAGAAACCTTTGTCTTTTTTGAAATTTTTGGGGCATTGACGGCAATCCTGTCTTTTTTTATAAAGTTCCCTCAGGAAGAGACCAAAAATACCACAATAAGGGCCGGTCATATCTTTAAAAATGCCGGTTTTAGAATGTCCGTTATAAATAACTTGATATACAACGTTCCATTCGCGATGATAACGGTCTTCGGTGGAATCTACGCAAAAGAGACCTTTCATGTAAGCTATTCTATTGTGACACTTCTCTTTGCTCTTTTCTTTTCGACGTCATTTATAAGCAGATTATTTTTAACTATTAAACCGCCGCAAAACATACCGTTGCAAATGCTTGTATCGGCACTTTTGACAGGTTTCGGCCTTATCATTCTTTTAATTTCGAACAACATATTCATTTATTCCATCTCTTTCTTGATCTTGGGAATCCCACACGGCCTGACCTATCCATTGTCTTTACTGACATTGACACGCTCCTTTCCTCCTGAGTTAAGAAACAAGGCAAATAGTTATTTCTTTTCTATTCTGACGGCCATAGGTACCTTGATTCCTATAATATTCGGATTAACAATTCAATTTTTTGGCATGAAGATAACCTTCATTTTTATCACGATTTTTGTCTTTACACTTTTGCTTTTCTTGAAGCAAACATCGAAAGGATTTGAATAGAGGTGGTAGAATGAAATTCATTGAAAGATGGAGAATGCGTTGTAGAATAATCAAATTCATAGAAAGACGAAGAATGAAAAAAACAAAATTTGTCATAAAAAATGAATCGGAGGAAAGAATATGGCGAAAGAAAGTTTGCAGGACAGTTTTTTGAGTTTTCTTCAGAAAAATAGAACAGAGGTAAAGATATACCTCACGAATGGTGTGCAGATAAAGGGGTTCGTAAAAGATTTTGATCCTTTTGTTGTCCTCGTTGAATCTGAGGATCAAAAGCAAAGCAGCATGATATACAAGGCGGCCATAAGTACCATAGTACCTGCAGAAAAATTCACACCCGAAAGGAACAAAGAATAAGTTGTGAAAGAGATTTGAAAAAATAAAACATACCACTCCTTTTGAAGGTCAAATAGATGAAATTATAAATTCGAAAGGAGTGGTTAGATGAAAAAGTTTTTAGTGCTTCTCTTCATACCTGTACTTGTAACAGCGATATTTGCGGCGTCTTCAACCACAACTCTCTCTCTTGGTGGATTGCTCTCGGGAGCAAATGCCTTTGTTCAGGAGTCTCAGGCAGTTCAACTTCAAACGCAGGTAGGCCTTCTTGAAATCTTTAACGCCATGAAACTGACATCGGCCCAGGCCTCTTCTTTAGAGAACTATCTCAAGGAGTTTAAAACGCAGGTTAATGCCCTTCAGGATCAACGGATAAAAGCACTTACAACTTTGAGAGATGCGCTTGTTGCGAATGATGCGACGCAGGTAAGCGCGGCAAAGAGTGAAGTAGCAAAACTTGACTCTCAATACGCAAAATTAGCAGAGGAACTTATAACGAATGTTAAATCAACGATCACAGTCGAGCAGTTAACGCTTCTCCAGCAGTATTTAGAAAAGACAGCCCTTCAAATGCAACGGAAATTCCTTGGTCCGAATGCAAGAAATGAGATAGGACAGGCACTTCCAAACAGAAATTTCAGGTTCAACGTCGAGGTTAATCCACGTCAGATGTACGAAATGATGAATCTTTTCCAAAATTTTGAGAAGAATGCTAAAATGCAAATGTTGAAATCACCTGACTTGATATACGCAGTTGTCAATTTCCCGATCTACGATCTTGTGATAAACACTCTTCAACTTAAAGCACAGTAAAACTCATCCCCTTCAAAAGGAAAAAGCGTTTGCCACACGCAATTTTAAAAGGAGGAAATATGAAAAGATTCTTGACATTGATTTTATTCGTGATTCCAATTTATGCATTTTCGATGACATTACCACAACTTTTTCAAAGCGCTCGGGCGACAAATACAACGTTTCATATTGCCACTTTAAGCCTTGAACAGGCAAGTATGACATACCAGTTGAACATGATTCAGGCGTCAGTTCCGATCGTCAATCAGGGAGGCGTTATCTCGGCACAGATTTCTTACAACACAAGTCTTCAAGCATACCAGAATAATCTCAAAAATTATTATTCGAGCCTTTTGAATTCGGCTTTCGGCGTTGAAATTGCAAAGATAAACCTTGAAATTTCACAGATAAATTTGAACGTTGCAACTATGAATTACACAAGCACTCTTGCACTTTTCAAACAGTCTATGGCATCAACGGTATCTCTCCAGCAGGCCTCTGTAACCGTGGCCACGGATCAAAATAATGTCAAAAACGCATCATGGAATTACGATTTCGCCCTTTCGAATTTCAAAAATATGACGGGTATAGACTGGGACATTGATTTCACCCTTCCGGATCTTTCTTCGATTCCGGCAAGCCGGACTATGTGGATCAGCAACGATCCAAACGTTACACTTGCCAAACTTAATCTCCAAAATGCCAAATATAACCTTGAGGTAACACCATCAAATGCGTCAAAATATACCCTAAAAGTAGCCCAGATGCAGGTTGAACAGGCCTCTCTGAATCTTCAAAATGCGATCCTCAATTCTCAGAACAATTATTCTTCGGCCATTCAAAAACTCAGATACGACTATGAAAATGCTTTAAGCGCAAAGGCAAATTTAGACATCGCAAAGAATAACCTTGATTTTTACACAAATGCCTACAATTCGGGTTTGATATCGCAATCAACATATCTAAGTCAGTATCGAATACCTTATTTAAATGCAGAACTCTCATATTACAACGCGTTGCAGACTTACTGGAATGATTTGGTCTCATACCTGCTCTCGATCGGCTTGAGGCCAGAGGTGATCTTGTGAAAAAATACTTTCTTATGCCAATTATTATCTTTCCTGTTGTGATCTTTGCTTCAAATACCAATTTTCTGTCAATTTACAACATGGGTCTAAATCAGAACCCATCGTACCAGAGCGCCACTCTCCAATTAATCCAGGCCCAAAACAATCTCGATGCGATTAATTCCTTCTTCTACCCAACGCTAAGCCTCACAACTTCATCCTTTACATTAAACGCATCGGGAGTTTCTGTCACGTCCCAATTGAGTTTTACACTCGGACTTTTAAATCTTTATTCCACTCAAATAGGATTTTCATTGCCTTTGAATTTGAACAGTTTAAGTTTTGGTAATCTCTATATAAGCGCTTCAAGAAACTTAATAGTCGAAGATAAGGCAAATTTGATGCAGGCAAAATCTTCTTATTCAGGTGCTTTGTGGAATTTGGAGAATACAAAATGGTCATATTTGAACACGATCGTCCAGAATATCTTCAACTGGTATTTCTATCAGAAGATGATAGATCTCTACTCTCAGGAAGTCCAAATCCTTGAAGGCGTTTACAAATCTGTAAGTCCACTAAATCAATCCCAACAAAACAGTGCCTACCAGCAATTGCTTTCGGCAATGTCATCCCTTCAAACTTACAAGAATTCGTTAATTTCGATTCAACCCCTTCCAAATTTTACACCCTATTCGACAGAATTGTACAAAGATACGATCTCCTTTGTTTCGTCTCTGACATCAAATCTTTCAACGAATGTGGATGTGAATGAGATCGTGTCTCAAAGACAAGATATTCAATCACTTGAGTATCAGTACATGGCATACAAATACCAGGCCGATTTATGGTATCTTCCGTTCATTCCAAATCCATCTATAACGTTTTTGCTGCCCGTGAATAATCCTTCAAAATGGTCTCTGTCTTTGAATCTGAACTTCTCGATTTTAAATGGGGGATCGAACATTTTACAATCCCGGCAAAGATTGACAAATGTCACAATAGGCCGGGAAAATTTACAAAATGCCACAACTACAGATATTTCATCGCTTAAAGGACTACTTTTGAATCAGAAGACTCTTCAGATAAATCTTTTAGCGGCTCAGAATAACGTTCAAACGGCTCTTCAAAATTTTCAGACCATTAAGGCACTTTACGAAAAAGGACTTGAAAGTTTCGATAATTACATGCTTGCGAATATAAATTACCAGATATCGCTTTTAAATCAAGAAAGGGTTCAACAGCAAATCTTACTGAATAAAATTCAAATAATGCAAATGGAAGGGATGCCTTTTGGAGGTGAAATAATTTGAAAAAATGGATTGTCCTTATAGTCATAATAGTGGTTGTTGTAGCCGGCTTTGTGTGGTATTTTGAATTCAGAAAACCTGCCACTTCCTCAACTGTTTCTACAAATCCAGACTTGGAGGTTATAAACGGGCCTCACATAAATTACACGGTAAGTGCGACAAGTATAGGAAATTATCTTCCCCTTGTTGGACAGGTAACGTCCAACGTTTACAACATAGGCCCTTACATTTCAGGCCAGATAACCAATGTTTATGTCCGACAGGGTCAACTTATTGGGATGAACCAGCCTCTTGCAAAATTGAATCCAACCCAGTACCGGTTAAACTATATACAAGCACTCAACAATTATTACAATGCGTTGCTGACACGTGCTGCCTCTTCTGTGATAGAGCAATACAGGCTTGCTCTTCAACTTGCGCAGGAGAATTTGAATTACACTACCATAACATCACCGGCGACGGGATTCATACAAACTTTGAACGTTGCAACAGGAGATTTTGTCAACGCCCAGACATCCTCTGCAAACCTTATAACTATAATACAAAACACGAATATGTGGGTCAACGCTTACGTTAGCGAGGTAGACCTTGCAGACGTACATGTTGGTCAGAAGGCCATAATAACATTTACGCAACTTAACAATTTACAGCTTACCGGAACTGTCTCATTTGTTCAGCCTTTCGCAACGACCCAGAGTGGATTGACAGTAATACCAATAAGTATAAAATTCGATAAGGATCCTTCAAAATACGGTGTTGTCTACGGTCTTGATTGCAATGTGAATCTTATTATAAGCACTTCCAAAGGCTTCCTTATTCCTTTCCAAGCCGTATTCACGGATCAAGATGGTCAGAGATATGTTTTGCTAAAGACCTCTTCTGGTTATCAGAGACAACCAGTAGTCCTTGGCAACCGTTATGGTATGATGGTTCAGGTTACAAGCGGTGTTAAAGAAGGGGATATTTTAATAATGAAGGCTTTGTCACAAACTCAAAATAATGCTTTCCGTGGACTCGGCTTTGTAGGTAGATGATATTCTATGGCAGCCCTTTTGGAGTTAAAAAATGTCAAAAAAATCTACGATATGGGCCGGGATATCCATGTCGAGGCTTTAAGAGGCGTTTCTTTTTCGATAGAAGAAGGTTCTTACACTGCCATAATGGGCCATTCCGGAAGTGGAAAATCGACGCTTTTGCAAATAATGGGATGTCTCGATCGGGTCACCTCCGGTGAGATCGTAATCAAGGGAACGGCAGTCAAAGACATGAATGATTTTCAACTTGCAAAATTCAGAAATAGGACGATAGGATTCGTGTTCCAGAGTTTTAACCTGATAGGGAACCTCACCGCCATTGAAAATGTTGAATTGCCGATGATATACGCAGGCGTGCCCAGGGCGGAAAGAAGGAAAAGGGCTATGGAACTTTTGAAATTGGTAGGCCTTGAGGAGCCAGAAGAAAGGGCTTATCACAGACCAAATCAACTTTCGGGAGGTCAGCAGCAAAGGGTGGCCATAGCGCGAGCGTTAGCGAATGATCCCGCCGTAATTCTTGCCGACGAGCCTACGGGAAACCTTGCGACCAATCAGTGGAGAAGGATTCTCGATATTTTTAAGAGATTGAATGAATCGGGAAAAACGATAATAATAGTCACGCATGATCCTCTCGTTGGACAGGAAGCCACAAGGATAATAACTCTCGAAGATGGCGAGATAATCAAAGACGAAAGGATAAAGTGAGAGTATGGAAATTTTACTTGAGGCATTCAGATCTCTTGGAAAAGACAAGTTAAGGACCTTCCTTTCGATGCTTGGGATAGTGATAGGAGTAATAGCCGTCATAGTTGCCATCGCGATAGGGGCTGGAACAACGGCAAATGTCACGGCAAGGATTTCTTCTCTCGGATCCAACGTTATAATAATAACACCCGGATTTACAGGCGGCTTTGGCGGAAGAGCGGCAATGGCACTGACGAGCGTTCTTCAGGAGACGGACGTTCAGAATATCCAGCAAATGGCACCGGATGTCGCAGATGTTACACCAATCCTTCAAAAAAACTTTAACGTCATATATCAGGCCACAAATACCGTTGTGACAGTCGTTGGAGCCTACCCGGATACCTTCTCAATTTTAGATTTGCCTCTTCAAAGTGGGAGGCTTTTGAATCAAAATGATGAAAATGCCGATGCCAATGTTGCCGTTATAGGAAACGTGATCGCGACCACGCTCTTCGGAAATGAAGATCCTGTCGGCCAAACTGTTTACGTATCGACTGGAGGTTTTCAGGTACCAATAACGATAGTCGGGGAACTCAAGCAAACGGGAAGCAAACTCACATTCAATCCAGATAACATGCTTATCATTCCTTACACCACGGCCGCGGCAAAATTAATTCAGCTCAACGGTGGCGTCTCCCAGATTATCGCTTCTGCAAAATCGGCTCAAACCGCCCTTAACGCCGTCGATGAGATAAACAATATACTTTACATGAGACTTCAAAACACTAACCAGTACAGGGTTATAAGTCAGAATCAAATTCTTTCTACCGTAAGTCAGACTACAGATGTTTTGACTTTGTTGCTCGCATCCATCGCCGCAATATCAATGGTAGTTGGAGGCATAGGGATAATGAACATAATGCTCGTTTCCGTCACCGAAAGGACAAAGGAGATCGGGGTAAAGATGGCAATGGGAGCGACAAGAAGAAGGATAATGGTTGAATTCCTTGTCGAAAGTATGTTTATAACAATAGTTGCCGGTGCTATAGGCGTTGGACTTAGTTTTCTCATAGCGGCGCTCGTAACCTATCTTGCATCTGGCCTGGGGCTAACGGTTATCATAACGTGGCCAAGCATAGTTTTGTCATTTGGAGTTTCAGTGGCAATAGGCCTTTTCTTCGGATTGTATCCGGCGTATCTCGCATCAAAGAAGAGTCCCGTCGAAGCCCTGAGATACGAATAAATTCCGGCATCTGCCGGAATTTATTTTATCATCCGGCCGAGGATGTATAATATATGTGACGAGATTTTAGGCTATCACGCATCACCGATCATAATTCCGTCAAGAGGAGGTGGTCGTGTGATCAAAGATGAATCAGAAAAGATTCTTGAGATATCTGAAAGTGCCATACTTGGCGGTCTGACGGCTTTGATCTATACAATGCAACTTATCACCGGAATCGGTACGGCGATAA
>PNIW01000117.1 GCA_002878315.1 Mesoaciditoga sp.
GGCTTAAGCCTGTTGGATGGGCTTAAGCCTATACGTAGATATGCATGAGAAGGAGAGTGGCCCCATATGTTTGTAGGTATCGATGTCTCAACGGAGACGAAATACTGTCCCAAAAAGTTGCTGCGGAATGTATCTACGAATCTGGAATAGACAGATTTGTCCTGGTCCCGGGCTGTGATCTGCTCTACGATACGCCTCCAAAAAACCTCGAAGCGGTAAGTGAGGTAGTCCAAGATGTACCGATAGAAAAAATAGGAGCATACATAACCGAAAAAGCATCTCAAATTGTCGAAGAAGAAATAGCGCCATACAAAGTACCTGATTACACGTCCCTAGATCATGTAGTCGTGGACGTCATAACGATAAACGCGGACACATGCGCCGCATGCAAATACATGGTTGAAGCAGTCAAAAGCGTAGGAGATAAATTCATGGCAATACCGCCATTTGAATGGTCCGAGCATAGACTCTCCGAAAAGACAACCCTTTCGATGATAAAAACATTCGGACTGAAACAGATACCATCCATAGTCATAAATGGAAAAATCGCATTTGAGGGGATAGTACCAACGCACGATGAACTTGTAAAAAAGATAAGAGAAGCGTTTGAAAGGAAAAGAAAATGAGAAATCTTTACATAATAGGAGGATTCCTTGGATCTGGAAAAACGACGATGATCTCGAAATTCACTAAAAGACTTTTAGACAAAGGGAAAAAAGTGGGCGTAATAGTCAATGATTTCTCCACGCCATTAGTTGATGAAAGATATCTCACCCAGCTTGGTGCTCAGGCAGAGCAGGTGTCGGGAGAGTGCGTGTGTCATACAACAGCAGCTGTAAATGAAGCGTTAGACAAGATGAAAGACAAAAATGAAATCTTTCTTGAGCCGATAGGCACACATTTAGATGTTGCGAGTGCAATCTTACCTGACGTAATACCGCACGCAGTGGATCTTGTCGTAAGGCCTGTTGTGATCCTTGTTGATGGAAAAAGATTAAGTGAAATCCTCAAGAAAGACAAAGCGTACATCCTTGACTTCATATTCCAGCAGCTTCAATCGGCGGACATAATCTTCGTTAACAAAGCAGATCTCATGAACACGGATGATATAAAAGATACAACAGAATTCTTTGAAAAAAAGAAAGCGCAATTCATCTTCGGAAGTGCACTCAACGATGAGAATACGGATGAATTGTTTGAATTGCTCGAAGGGAAAAGCAAATGGGAAGAGAAAAAAGTTGGGAAAGATGAACAGGCAATTTTTACCCACTACGAGACCTATGTGAAATTGCAAGCACGTATGAAATGGGTGAATCTTTACTTTTCGATAAAAGCGGATCACAAAATTATAACGGATAAAATCGTCAGAATACTCAAAGAGAAACTGAAAAGCGATTCATATCTGGGCCATCTCAAGATGATGGTGATATCCAAAGAAGGGTATGTCAAGTTAAACCTCACGAGATGGGATGAAGAGCCTCAAATAACAGAAAAAGTTTACCTCGATAAAGGAGAATGGAAAGTCATAGTTAATATGAGGCTTAAGGTGGATGAAAATTTAATAGATAAAGCAATTGAAGTGCTTTTTGATGAACTATCCATTTACGAGATTGATATCATAAACAAAGAAGTGATAATTCCCTTGCTAAAATGGGGAAAATTCGTTAGACAGGAATGAATTTATATGTCAAATTATATGAAATAGGAGGCATACGATGAAAACATATTTTGAAGGCATAAGCAAAGTAAAATACGAGAAGGGATCTAACGATCCAATGACCTTTCGCTACTACAATCCATCTGAAAAGATAGGCG
>PNIW01000090.1 GCA_002878315.1 Mesoaciditoga sp.
GTGGCGAGGTAAGAAAGGTTCACACGATAGATCAGGAAAAATGCATAAAGTGCGGCAGTTGCTTCGAGGTATGCAGATTCGATGCCGTTGAAAAGATAGACGCTGTGGATTTACACGCAAAAATTGTATAATCGATACGGTGAGATCATGAAGAAATTCATCTTCTTTGCTATTTTGATGTTACCTGTTGTAACCTTTGCAGTTCAAAATACATTTTTTCTCGGAAAAAATGCCGGAGGATATGGCGCTGGAATAAGTGAAAACTTTGATGTTTTTTACCTTTCACAGGATCTTTCAATAAGTTTGGTCAGCACTCCTTCAATTCCTTTGATATCATTAGATCAATCCGAAGGCATAAATCTTTCGATCCCGTTAAATGATTTCGAATTCAACGCAAGAGGGGGAATCGGAAGTTCTTTGATCTTCTTCCCCTCAAAAAAAGTCAATATTCTGACCTTCTGGACGGAAATGCGCGGATCCTTATTTTTCAATCGCATAGGTCTTTACGCGGGAATGGTTTACCAGTTCGCAGGTTTTAATCCGGTTACAGGCCTTCAGTGGATGAAAGAATGGATAAATGAGTTCGGGATTGAGTACAAATGGTAATGAATGACACGATAGTAGCCATCTCTACACCCTATGGGAAATCGGCCATCGGAATGGTAAGGATCAGCGGGCCGAAAACTTTAGAGATAATCAAAAAACATCTTAAGGCGCCTATAAAGCCGAGAATGGCGATACACTCAAACTTTGAAGTCAAAGGAAAGGTCTTAGACGATGTCATATTCGTCTTTTACAAAGGCCCGCGCACGTACACGGGAGAGGATATGGCCGAGATCTTTTTCCATGGAAACTGGTTAATACTGTCAAATGCAATGAAGGCCCTTATAGATTCTGGATCGAGAGTTGCGGAAAGAGGAGAGTTCACCAAACGTGCTTTCCTAAATGGAAAGATGGATCTAACTCAGGCGGAAACGGTTGAAGAACTTATCGATTCCACAAGCATGGTAGGAGTTGAGAATGCAAGAAAGGTCTTAGACGGTAAATTAAATGCCGAGATTTTAAATATAAGAGAAAGATTGCTCGAAATTTCTTCTGAAATAGAGGTAAGAATAGATTATCCAGAAGAATTTGAAGAAGAAGGTGGGTACGATTTTGATTTTAAAGATGTGATCGATAAACTCGAAAAAATGCTTTCAACTTACAATCCCGCCAAGGCAGCCATAGACGGAATAAAGGTTGCGCTTTTTGGATCTACAAATGTCGGAAAATCATCGATTTTAAATACCCTCGTCGGCTTTGAGCGCGCAATAGTGACACCGGTGCCCGGAACGACAAGAGACACGATCGAGGGCGAGATATTCATAAACGGTTTAAAAGTAAAGATAATAGACACCGCAGGGATACGCAATACAGAGGACGAGGTCGAGAAGATCGGTATAAATAGAGCGATAGAAACAGTTAAAAATGCCGATATTAAGGTGTACATAGTCGACGCAACTTCTGATTATGATGATTCGCCGGTAATAGAGCCGGACATAAAGGTAATCAACAAGATCGATCTTGTCGACAGAGAACGTGAGGGATACATCAAAGTATCAGCAAGAACTGGATATGGAATCGAAAATCTTAAATCAGAAATAGAGAAAATATCGAGAGAATACATTGAAAAATTGGATTTTTCAAACAGTGTGCTCGTCACGCAAAGACAATACTCTCTTGTAAAAGAATGCTTTGAGGAGATAAAAGAGGCTTCTAAAAATAAAGAGATCGGATATACGCCGGATGTAATTGCCATAAATATTCGAAACGCGATAGAAAAAATCGATCTTTTAACGGGCCGGGTTTACGTCGACGATTTGCTCGATAGGATCTTTTCTAATTTTTGTGTCGGAAAATGAATGGAGGAATTCTTATGGAAGTTAGAACAAGATTTGCACCAAGCCCTACGGGGTATCTTCACGTCGGTGGGGCCAGAACTGCGCTTTTTTCTTTTCTTTACGCTAAAAGGCACGGTGGAAAGTTCATATTAAGGATCGAGGATACAGATCTCGAAAGATCGGAAAGAATCTTCGAAGATCAATTAATAGACGATTTAAGATGGCTTGGTATAGAATGGGACGAAGGGCCAGACATCGGAGGGCCCTATGGGCCTTACAGGCAAAGTGACAGACTTGAGATATACCGCAAATTTGCCCAAAAACTAATCGATGAAGGAAAGGCTTATGAAGTTTACACGGATCCAGAAGAGATCGAAAAATTAAGGGAGGAAATACTTTCAAAATCTCAAGCACCGCATTACACAAGGGAAATGCTTGAGAAACTTTCCGCACAAAAGATGGATGAATACAAAAAGGCAGGAAAGAAACCCGCCATTTATTTTGATATGCCGAGAAAAGAATGGATCCTGCCAGATCTCGTCAAAGGTGAGATTCGGTTTACCGAAGATTCGACAGGAGATTTTGCGATAATGAGATCGAGCGGACTTCCAACGTACAATTTTGCCGTTGTCGTAGACGATGCCCTCATGAAGATCACACATGTCATCCGAGGAGACGATCATCTATCTAACACCGTAAAGCAGATGGCACTTTATGAGGCTTTCAATTTCGATATGCCCCAATTCGGGCATCTTTCAACGATACTTGGGCCCGACAGAACAAGGTTAAGCAAAAGACACGGTTCTACCTCGGTCGGAGAGTACAGAAGAAGGGGATTTTTACCAGAAGCACTTGTCAACTACCTTGCGCTTTTGGGATGGTCTCACCCACAGCAAAAAGAGATAATGTCGATGGAAGAAATGAAGAGCGTTTTCAACCTCGACAGAGTATCAAAAAATCCAGCCGTCTATGATGAAAAGAAACTGACATGGATGAATGGAAAATACATAAGGGAATGTCCGGACGATAAACTTTACGAACTCGCAAAGCCCTTCATAGTTCCGAAACTTTTTTCAGAAGAAGAATATGTCTCGAGCAAAAAATGGATTGAAAAGGCCATAAATGCTCTCAAGAACGATTTTGATGAACTATCATTACTGCCCGAAAAAATGCAGATCTTCTTCGTAAAGCCCGTATGGGACAAGGAATTTTTGGAAAGCGTCAAAAAGAGCGGCCTTGTGATTGCATACAAAATGCTCCTTGATCTTTACGAATCTCTGGACGAATGGAGCGAGGAAAAGATAACGGAAGCGACAAAAAAGGCCGTAAAAGAATCAAAGGTAAAGGGATCGGAATTTTACCATCCTTTGAGAAAAATTTTGACAGGCAGCGAATCGGGACCCGATCTCGTTCAGTTCATCTTTTTGGTCGGAAGAGAAAATATAATTTCAAGATTAAGAGAATTTCTGGAGGCTTTATGAGAATTTACAATACGTTAAGCGGTCAAAAGGAAGAATTCATTCCACTTAAACCGGGCACAGTCAAGATGTACGTGTGCGGTCCTACGGTGTATAGTTTTATTCACATAGGAAACGCACGGCCCGCCGTGATCTTTGACTCATTCAGAAGATATCTCGAATATAGGGGATTTTCGGTGATCTATGTTCAAAACTTTACCGACATAGATGACAAAATAATAAAGGCAGCAAATGCCGAGGGCATCTCTTCAAAGACTCTTGCAGACAGATACATAAATGAATATTTCAAGGATGCGTGCGCACTCGGAATAAAGCCTGCGACCTACCATCCGCGCACGACGGATTTTGTCGATAACATAAAAGAATTCATTCTAACTCTTCAAAAAAAGAATTTTGCTTATCAGAGAGGAAATGACGTGTATTTTGACGTCAGTGCCTTCCCATCTTATGGTGCCCTCTCACACAGAAATCCTGCAGACATGAGAGCCGGAGCGAGAGTCGAGGTAAATGAAAACAAAGATGATCCGCTCGATTTCGTTTTATGGAAAGGATCAAAGCCAGAAGAGCCTAAATGGGAAAGCCCATGGGGAGAGGGCAGGCCGGGCTGGCACATAGAGTGCTCTGCGATGTCGACAACTCTACTTGGAGACGCGTTTGACATCCATGCTGGAGGAAATGATCTTATCTTCCCCCATCATGAGGACGAAAGGGCGCAAAGCGAGGCTTTAACAGGTAAAAAATGGGTAAGTTACTGGATGCACAACGGTATGATCTCCGTCAAAGAGGAGAAAATGTCGAAATCCATAGGAAATATCTTTAGCGTAAGGGAAGCGCTGAAAGTCTATGGGAAAAACACGATAAGAATGTACCTTTTATTAAAACATTACAGAAGCCCGATAGAGTTTTCTCCAGAAAGAATGGAAGAGGCAAGGTCGGCCTTTTCGAGAATTTCGAGAATCATAAATGAGGTAGACAAAAAAATAGGTCATGATTTCAAAGTCGTCGAGGATGAATTCGTAAAAATGCAAAGATCGAAAATGATCGAAGCGTTAGATGACGATTTCAACACGCCTCAGGCCCTTTCTTTGATATTCGATTTAGTGAGCGAGATGATCTCGACAGACGACACTGAAAAGATGAAAAAAATAAGGTACCTTCTCGACGAATGGAATTACTTTTTTGGCTTTGATTTTGAGCCAGAGCACAAAAATGCGGATGAATTCGTTGATCTTTTGATAAAGTTAAGAAATGATGCGAGGATGCGCAAGGATTACAAACAATCTGACGAGATAAGAAAGAAACTCGAAGATGCCGGCATAGAGGTCATGGATTCGCCAGAAGGAACGAAGTGGAGATGGAAATAAATAGCGCATATATGGTATAATAATTAAGATGAGTCGAGATTTTGCAAGGATTTTAGATGATCTGGGAACGACAAATCCATTTTTTTCAGAATTGAAAAAAAGGGTTATCCTTAACTCAGCATGGAAGGCTGTAATGGGAGAGAAAATCTCGAAGGAGACATATGTGTGCGAGGGAAAGGATAACACACTTGAAGTTTGGACGGAGAATCCCGTGATGAGAAATGATCTTAGATTTATGTCTTCCGAGATTCTGAAAAAGATGGAAGAAAAAGGCTTTAAGTTCAAAAAAGTTACAGTCAAAAGACTAAGAGGTGGAACAAGTGGAAGTGCAGAATGAAAACAATTATGATGCGAGTAGCATAAAGGTTCTTCATGGTCTCGAGGCCGTAAGAAAAAGGCCGGGAATGTACATAGGATCTACCGGTTCGGCAGGTCTTCATCATCTCGTGAGCGAGATCGTCGACAACAGCATTGACGAGGTGATGGGAGGTTTTTGCAACTGGATAAGAGTCGAGATAGCACCGGGAAATATCGTAACTGTCGAAGACAACGGGCGTGGTATTCCCGTCAACGAACATCCAGAAGAGCACAAGAGCGCTCTCGAAGTTGTCATGACCGATTTGCATGCCGGTGCAAAATTTTCAAATACCATATACAAGACAAGTGGAGGCCTTCACGGAGTTGGAGCAAGCGTCGTAAATGCTTTGAGTGAATGGATGGAAGTCTTTGTCAAAAGAAACAACCACATTTACCACCAAAGATACGAAAGAGGCGTGCCCGTCACACCCGTTGAAATAGTCGGCGATGCGGATAACACAGGTACCAAAACCATCTTCAAACCAGACAGCACCATTTTTCACACTACAGAGTTTGATTCAAAGATCATAGAAAACAGACTAATGGAACTGGCATTTCTGAACAAAGATGTTACCATAGAGTTTATAGACGCAAGAGAAGAGCCCAATTACAGAAAAGTTTTGCATTTTGAGGGCGGAATAAATGAGTATCTCGATTATCTGTCGCGTGGATCGAAAGCAGTAATGGAAAAACCGATTTATTTAACTGACAGATCGGGAGATTTAACCTTTGAACTGTCTTTTAATTACACCGACAATTACGACGAGACGATAGAAGCATTCGTAAACAACATAAACACAATCGAGGGTGGAACCCATGTGAATGCATTGCATACCGCGTTCACTAAAGTTTTCAACGATCTTGCAAGAAAAATCGGGGTTTTAAAGAAAAATGATGAAAATTTCAAAAGCAGCGATATAAGAGAGGGCCTTGTCTGCGTTCTGAGCGTTAAGGTGCCGGAGCCGCAATTTGAAGGCCAGACGAAAGCAAAACTCGGAAATGAAGATGTCGGAACGGCGCTCAATTCGATGATTCAGGAGAGACTATCAGAGGCTCTCGAGATTGACCAGAAGAATTTGAAGAAGATTCTGGACAGGGTTATGCAGGCTGCAGAAGCGAGAATCGCCTCAAGAAAAGCGAGAGAACTTGTGAGACGGAAAAACGCGCTCGATAACACCTCTCTTCCGGGTAAACTCGCCGATTGCACACTTAGCGGCACCGAAAATTCCGAACTTTTTATCGTTGAGGGCGATTCGGCAGGAGGATCCGCAAAACAGGGAAGGGATAGAAATATTCAGGCCATTCTCCCAATAAGGGGAAAGATTTTAAATGTCGAAAAGGCTGGAATGGAAAAACTCCTTAAAAATGAACAGGTAAATGATATAATCGTTGCCCTCGGTACGAATATAGGAGAGGACTTCGATATTTCAAAGTTAAGGTATGACAAAATAATAATAATGACAGATGCCGACGTTGATGGGGCACACATAAGGACACTGCTTTTGACATTGTTTTACAGGTACATGAGACCTCTCATAGAAAATGGAAAGATTTATGCCGCCATGCCCCCGCTTTACAGGATAAGTTACGGAAATAACCATGTCTACGTTTATACCGACGAAGAATTAAGGAACGTTGTCGAAAAGATAAAGCAAGATCATAAAAATTATGAAATACAAAGGTATAAGGGTCTTGGAGAGATGAATCCCGAACAGTTATGGGAAACGACAATGGATCCGCAAAGAAGGAGGATAATGAAGATAGAATTAGAGGACGCCGAATATGCAAATGATATTTTTCAGATTCTCATGGGTAACGATGTTGAAAGCAGAAGAGAATTCATCTCGAGACATGCTTCTACGGTTACTAACTTAGACATATGAACGATCAGTTTGCCGTAAGGGCAAATTTCGTACTTTTTCTTTTAGGGATAGTTTTACTCGTTTACATAATAAAGATCATTCCATCAATAAATTTCGATCCCATCATTTACAGTTTGAAGATTTCCGGGAATGAATATCTCAATTCCGCATATCTTAAAAATATGACGATGCCGGTCGGAGGGGTGAGGTTTTCAAAACTCATTATCCCTTCCGATCTTTTCATAAAATCGGCACATTTCGAATATCTCGGGAATCATGTGGCCGAATTAATCGTTGAGGAAAGAAAGCCTGCCTTTATTTCCTCAACATCGGTTGGATATTTTCTCACATCGTCTGACGGGGTCTTTTTGATGCCAATCTCAAAGGACGAAATTTACAAATTCATAGGACTGCCCATATTCTTTGGAATAGAATCCTTTAATTTTAACAAAGACGAAATTATAAATCCAGTGCTTTTGGACGAAATCAAGACAATATTTTCCTATCCAGACTGGTTTAAAAAGTTGATACTCGAAGTAGATTTAAAGACAAATACC
Organism: Mesoaciditoga sp.; assembly: GCA_002878315.1. Classification (GTDB taxonomy): domain Bacteria; phylum Thermotogota; class Thermotogae; order Mesoaciditogales; family Mesoaciditogaceae; genus Athalassotoga. The sequence continues at coordinate 7,499 of PNIW01000090.1, forward strand.
ATTTATTTTACAAAGGGCGTGTCGATAAAATTCAAAGATTTTAACCTCAATGAAGGAGAAGAAAAGGTCATTCTTTCCATAATCTCTTCGGCTCCGATAGGTACAAGGTATTTACTCATAGACAACAACTTCATATCACTTTCCTCTGCTTTTTAAATTCATATATCCCTTTATTAGACAACAATTTGACGTTTTTCAATCGATCTGATCTTATTTCAGGGAATGTTAATTCCCATCTTTTCAAACTCTTCATCTTATTGTGAGGAGAGTCTAAACTCACAAGGATATAATATCCCTTGATGAGAGATAAGAAAATCCTTGGAATAGATCCTGGCTTTGGAATAATAGGATATGGCCTTGTAGATGTTCAAAATAAGGCGGAGTCATTTGTCGATTGTGGTGTTATAAGAACAGATCCAAAAAAGCCATTGTCCGAGAGACTCCTTGAAATATACGAAGAAATTCGTGGACTTATAGATTCTCTAAAGCCAGACGAGGTTGCCATAGAAGAACTTTATTTCTTCAGAAATGTTACAACAGCAATCTTCGTTGGAGAGGCAAGAGGGGTTATAATTTTAGCCTTTGAACAGAAAAAAATCCCCATATACGAATACACTCCCATGGAGGTAAAGATGGCCGTTACCGGCTATGGGAAGGCTACCAAAAGACAGGTTCAGGAAATGGTAAGGATAATGCTAAAGATGGAGAATATTCCGCGACCGGACGACGCTGCAGACGCTTTAGCGATAGCGTTGTGCCATGCACATCAAATAAGATTATAGAAGGTGGTAATGTGAATTACAAATTGTCGGACTTCGATCAGAATCATTTCTTTGAAGAATTCGGTATTCCTCCTTTCAAAATAGAGGACATAAAGATAACAGATTCCAAAATCGAATTTATCGTTGATAGAATCCCGCAGAATTTTTCCCATCATTTTTTATTAAAAAATTATTTCGGCGTTCAGGTCGATTTCAAATCTTTCGATCCGGCCGAGAAATTAAAAGCACTTTCAGAAAAACTCAAATCAGAAATCCCTCTTCTCGACGGAGTGCTTGACAGAGTCGAAGTGAATGGCGAAAAAATAAGGATAGAAGTCTCAAATGACTTCGTTAAAGAAAGAATCAGCGTTAACGGATCAAGACACAAAATAGATCAGATAGTTTACGAATTGTTTCCTGACAAATCCATAGAGATAACGGCATCTGTCCAAAAGGCCGAAGAAATCCCACTTCCCGTGGAAGTGACCGACACAAGTGCTGAAAAGAAAATTGAGAAAAAAAGAAAAGAAAGATCCCAGGAAGGTTCCATTTCAAAAATAACGGATCTTAAGCCTGGCCAGTCTTGCTGGATAAGCGGAAAGGCTTTCTCATTTGATTACAGAAATGGCAAAAGCCCTGTTATCTCATTTGGCATCTTTGATGGAACATCCGCGATAGAATGCAAAGCCTTTGGAGAAATAGCGGCGGATTTTGCCGAAGGTGTCCCGGAATTTTGTGTCATATCCGGAAAAGTCCAGGAAGATAGATTCACCCACGAGCCTGTAATAATGGTTAAATCGATAGAAAAGGGAGAACCCAAGACAAGGATGGACCTCTCTCCCGTCAAAAGAGTAGAATTGCATCTTCACACTACAATGTCTGCAATGGATGGGATTGTCGATCCAAAAGAACTCTTCGAACTTTTGAAAAAGTGGGGTCACGATGCCGTCGCAGTCACAGATCACGGTGTTGTTCAAGCCTTTCCGGAGTTTGAAAAGATGGGAGAGAAGTACGGGATAAAGCCTATATACGGAATGGAAGCGTATTTGGTCGATGACTCAAGCAAAATATTCAGAAATGGTAAATCAAAAGAAAAGATAGAAGATAAAAGATACGTTGTGATAGATTTTGAAACGACAGGATTGAATGCGGTCGAGGATGAAATAATAGAAATAGGGGCCGTAAAAATAGAAAAGATGCAGATAGTAGATCAATTTTCATCGCTCGTAAAGCCGAAAAGAGCCATCTCACAAAAATCAAAGGAGATAACGGGCATCTCTTCAGAAATGTTAGAAAACGCTCCATCGGCCGAAGAGGTGATGCCAAAATTCTTCGAATTCATAGAAGATGCAATATTAGTTGCGCATAATGCAGATTTCGATTACAGATTTTTGAGAGAAAGCGCAAAAAATCTCGGAAGGGACATAAACGTTCCGTACATAGACACGCTTCAGATGTCAAAATCGTTGCTCTCTCTTTCCTCGTATGGTCTTGAAAAGGTTGTAAAAGCACTTTCGCTTGAAGACTTCAACCATCACAGGGCACTCGATGACGCCTCTATAACGGCGAAGGTATTCATTAAACTTATCGAGATGGCTGAACATAAAGGTATACAAACTCTCGACAAATTGAACACTCTATCAAGAAATGTGAATGTTGGAAATCTCAGACCGTACCATTTGACTATTCTCGTCAAAAATAGGACGGGACTTGTCAATCTTTACAAAATGGTCAGTAAATCCCATATAGACTATTTCAAATCAAAGCCGAGAATTCCAAGATCTCTTCTCGAAAAACATAGGGAAGGCTTGTTAATAGGTTCTGCCTGTACATCGGGGGAACTCGCACAGAATTATTTCGGTGGCGCAAGCGATGATGAATTAATCCAGATGATATCCTTTTACGACTTTCTCGAAGTTATGCCACTCGACGTTTTAAGCGATGAGGCAAAGGATAGAGAAATAAACAGGGATTTGCTAAAAAATTTCTATTTGAAAATCTATACACTCGGGAAGGCTCTCTCGATACCGGTTGTAATGACAGGAGATGTACACTTCTTAAATCCCGAGGACGCAAAGGTTAGATCTATACTAATGGGCGCTCAGGATTACAAGGATTTTGAAAAGCAACCATCCCTTTATCTCCGCACAACGGAGGAGATGTTAGAGGCGGCCCGTGAAATTTTTGATGACTTTGAAAATTCTTCTGAAATATGTAAAGAAATAGTTATAGACAACACAAGGAAGATATCGGATCAGATAGAAAAGATCCAGATAGTAGACAAAGTACTTCACACACCAAAAATAGAAAATGCCGAAAATATAATAAGAGAAGAAACGTACGCAAACGCAAAGAAAAAGTACGGCGACCCGCTTCCGCCAGAGGTTGACCAGAGACTGGAAAGAGAATTGAAGTCGATAATAGACAACGGATACGCCGTGCTTTACCTTATCGCCAAAAAACTCGTCGAAAAATCGAGATCGGATGGCTACGTTGTAGGATCAAGAGGGTCCGTCGGATCATCGCTTGTCGCTACGATGTTAGGCATAACGGAGGTAAATCCACTTCCACCACATTATTACTGTCCTGAATGCCACCATTTTGAATTTGATGATTCGAAAGAATCGGGATACGATCTGCCACCGAAAAAATGTCCTGTATGCGGTAGCCAGATGATCTCTGATGGCCAGAACATACCCTTCGAAACCTTTATGGGCTTTAAGGGAGATAAGGTCCCGGATATAGATCTCAATTTCTCCGGAGATTACCAGTCTGTGGCACATAAATTCATAGAAGAACTCTTCGGCCATGATCATGTCTTTAGAGCTGGGACGATTTCCACAATAGCCGAAAGAACCGCATATGGATTTGTTAAAGGATACCTTGAAAAAACCGGAGAGCGTATGAATAAAGTCGAGATGGACTATTACGCCTCACGCCTTACAGGTGTCAAAAGAACAACCGGACAGCATCCCGGAGGTCTTATGATAGTGCCAAAAGAACTCGATATTCACCAGTTTACCGCGGTCCAAAGACCTGCGAATGATATAACAAGCGACGTCATAACTACCCACTTTGATTACCAGTCCATTCACGATACACTCGTAAAACTCGATATCCTCGGTCATGATGATCCAACAACGATGAAAATGCTCAAAGAACTGACAGGGATCGATCCTATGACGATACCGATGAATGATCCCGAGACGATGATGATCTTTTCCTCTTTAAAACCTTTAAAACTCTCGCCAGATGAAGTTGGAACGCAGGTTGGAACAAATGGAATTCCCGAATTCGGAACGCAGTTCGTAAAGCAAATGCTTATCGAAACAAAACCACAAAATTTCGGAGATCTGATAAGAATTTCCGGACTTTCCCACGGAACAGACGTTTGGGCCAATAACGCGCAGAGCATTATAAAATCCAAAAAAGCGACACTGGAAACAGTTATAGCCTGCCGCGATGACATAATGATCTACTCGATAAAAAAGGGAATAGAGAATTCGATAGCCTTCAACATAATGGAAAAGGTTAGAAAGGGAAAGGGTCTTAAAGAGGAAGAAATAAAGATAATGAAGGCCCACGAAATACCTGACTGGTACATAGAATCGTGCCAAAAAATAAGATACCTTTTCCCCAAAGCGCATGCGGCCGCATATGTGAGCATGGCATTCAGAATAGCATACTTTAAGGTCCATTATCCGCTCGCATTTTACGCAACCTACTTCACGATAAAGGGAGACGAATTTGACGTAAGGATAGCGTACGAGGGCCTCGAATTCATAAACAGAGAACTTAAAAAAATTCAAAATGAAGGCATTGACAACGTTAAAGATAAAGCCCGTGAAAGCGTTCTCGAAGTTGCAAAAGAAATGATTTTGAGAGGATACAAATTCATAGGAGTTGACATATTCAAATCTTCTGCAAAAAGGTTTGAAATAGAAAATGACGCTCTAAGGGTGCCTCTGAATAAAATACCCGGTCTTGGTGACAAGGTCGCGTCTTCAATAGAAGAAGAAAGAAAGTTAAAGCCATTCACATCGGTAGAAGATCTGAGGTCAAGAACTATTTTAAACAAAAATCATATTCAAATGCTAAAAGAGATGGGAGCGTTGAAAAGCCTTCCAGAGAAAGATCAGATAACGCTGATATGATTACAAACCAACTTAGATAAGTCCGGTATTCACCGATTTTGTTAACCTCCTTAGACAAGGCTTTTGGATAAAGATAGCACTTTTGGGCTATCTTTTATGTTAAACAGGATCGAGTACGGCTTGACTTGATATTTAAAGTTATGATATTCTTTTTGTAGAAAATAATTTTCTATAAGGGGGACGGTAGATGAAAATCAAATTTTTGATGATTTTAATTACTCTTTTTGCCATTACCGGAATAATTTCATTTGGAAAACTGACAGTGGTTACAACGATACCTCCTTTAGGTTATATGGTTTCGACTATAGGAGGAAGTGCCGTTGATGTGAGCGTACTCGAAAAGCCGGGAGATAACCCGCACAATTTCAATCTTACGCCTCAGCAGGCTCTCTTCATTTCCAGATCAGAAGTCTTTGTAGATCTTGGTCTTGAAGAGGATGCGTGGATAGGTGACAGGGTAAGATCGATAAATCCTTCTTTAAAGGTTATCGATGCAACAAAAAGCCTTTCACAGTTTTTGATAGGAGAATCCGGCGCTTACAACCCACACGTGTGGCTTGATGTAAAACTCTACGAAATGATGGCAATAAACGTTTACAGCATGATTGTTAAATTAGATCCTGCAGATCAACCGATCTTTGCGAATAATTTTTCAAAATTCATTCTTTCTTTAGATCAACTCAACGATCGAATATCTAAAGAACTTGAACCGATAAGAGGAAAACCATTTGTTGCCCAGCATCCGGCCTGGGACTACTTTGCACGAGCTTACAGACTTGGAATGGAGTATTCGCTCGAAAATGACGCGGGTCAGCCTATAGGGCCAAAAGATTACCAATCGATAATAGAAGCAATGAGGAAATACAACATAAAATCTATCATAAGCGATCCGGTTACATCTTCAAAACTTGCAAATCAGCTTGCCAGCCAGACCGGCGCAAAGATAGTAAAAATAAATCCGATCTTCAACTTTAATTATTTCGATCTTATGGATGAGATAGTCAATGGATTTTTAGAGGCTTTGAAATGATAAGGGTGGATTCTTTAAGTGTAAGATACGACAACTTTGAGGCACTTTCTATTCCCTTTCTTACGATCGAGGGCGGGAAGTTTCATGCGATTATTGGACCGAATGGAGGCGGGAAGACCACCTTCATAAAGGCCTTAGTTGGATTATTGCCGTATGAAGGAACGATAGAAATAGACGGAATGGATCACAAAAGATACCTCAAAAAGAATTCTATAGGTTACCTTGCCCAGAGAGGATCTCAGTTTTCTCAATTTCCGATAACGGCGCTCGAAGTTGTTGAGATGGGCAGATACAGATTCAAAGAATCAGCGGATATAAGAAGAAAGAAGGCCCTTGAATTTTTGAAAGTACTCGAGATGGAAAAATTTGCCCAGAAAAACATAAACGAATTGAGCGGCGGCCAGCAGCAGAGAATTCTTATGGCAAGGGCTCTCGCGACTGAATCGAAAATCCTTATCTTAGACGAACCGTTGACAGGGATGGATCCGAAGGCCCAGTCTTTGTTTTACGATATGATAAAGCGCATAAAGGACAGTTTCAAATTAACGGTCATAATGTCGAGCCACGATGTTGGGTTTATCTCAGAATATGCGGACAATGTAATCTGCATAAACAAAGAACTTGTACCACACGATGAATCGGCAAAAATTCTAAGTTGCGCGGAATTTGCACAACTCTACGGTCCTAAGATCGGGATTGTAGAACATCATCATCTTCACTCGGAAAAAGACGATGTTTGAACTTTTCACGCTATTTTTCATACAGAGAGCGCTTTTAATAGGCGCCGTGATAGCGATCGTCTCAGGCCTTATAGGACCATTCATCATTTACAGAAAGATGTCTTTCATAGGCGTTGGAATATCCCACGGTACCTTTTCAGGTATAGCATTTGGAATATTGCTTGGAGTCTCTCCACTGCCGATGGCGATAATCTTTGCCGTAGGACTTGGAATTTTCATAGGTTTTACAAGTAGAACGGGTAAAATATCCGAAGATGTTTCCATAGGAATACTCTTTTCTTTTGCAATGGCACTTGGCATTTTTCTTATAAGTTTGTCGTCTGGCTATCACGCAGACATAATGGGCTATCTTTTCGGGGACATACTTGCCATTTCAAACAACGATCTTTACCTTGCCATTGGAGTGCTTGGAAGCGTCATGCTCTGGTACACGCTTAGATCGCGCCAGATGAAGTACATGACCTTTGACGAAGACTTTGCAAAGATTGCAGGAGTCCCAGTCGGGATAGACTACTACATATTCATGGCCCTGATTTCTCTATCAATAGTCGTTATAGTCAATTTCGTTGGAGTAATTCTTGCGAGTTCGATAATAATAGCACCTGCGGCATCTGCAAAATCTATTGTAAAGAAATTTTCTTCCATAGTTGTTTTGTCTATTGTACTTGCAGAACTATCGATCCTTTCTGGAATTATCTTTTCTTATAACCTGAATATTTCTTCTGGCCCTTCAATAGTGTTTTTCGTAACCTTTGTCTTCATCTTAAGCCTTTTTTATCGAAAGATAAAGAATTTTAAAGTTAAAAACAGATAAAAAATAGAACCAGAGAAAAGGTATTGACTAATTGTCATTTAAGTGATATACTCTTATATGTGAAAGGCGAATTGAAAAGAGGTGAGTTACGATGTGGAGAGATGATTTTGATTACTATCCAGGATATGGAAGAGGACGTGGAAGAGGCTGGGGCCTCGGTTTAGGTTATGGCAGAGGACTTGGCTATGGCAGAGGATATGGCTTTGGATGGTATGGAAGAGGATACATGACAAAGGAAGAACTCAAAGATTTCTACACATACCACAAAAAGAGACTTGAACTTGAACTCGAAGAATTGAACAAAGCCATTCAGGACCTTGACAAAGAATGATCTAAGG
>PNIW01000028.1 GCA_002878315.1 Mesoaciditoga sp.
TGGCAATGCAATGATCGTGATAATTCCATGCGCTCTTTTGATCTGCGAAGAGTTTTATAAACGTTCTTCCCGTCCTTCCTATTCTTCCGTATTCGGACACGACTGCATACACCCCATCCAAAAGTGTGTCACATACCGGATGGAGGACATAAAATCTTTTCATATTCCTGCTTTCGTCTATCTTTGTGAATTTAATCTTATCCGAGATCATAACACATCTCCACAGTAGGCGGTTCATTCCGCTTTATAGACTCTGCTATCGCTTTCCGCCTTCCATCCGTGAGAGGAGGCTTTATATGATAAGGAGACCAGCTCCGCTTTAACACATCTGAAAGATTATCCCAGTCTGCTTTCGTTATGGGCACTCCAAACGCTTTCAGGTAATTATAGCCATCCTCGAGGTTTAGAAAAGGATCCGTTATGTTTTTCAGGTACGAAAGGGTCATTTTCAAACTTTTAACTTCATTTTCCATATCTGCAAGTCTGTTTGATATTTCATTGACCTTTTCTGACAGATCAGACATATTGTCCTTATTGAAAAGTTTTTCTATCAAAGTAACAAAGGCACCTCCTATCGTGCCTCCAAGCGCCCCGACTGCAAAGATGTTTCCTTTGTTTTTGTTTATCCATTCTATAGCCTTATCCAGTTCGCGCTCGATCATCTCATAGCTTCTATTCGTAACTTCATCTGCAATTGAAGACTCCATACTTTTTAATTCTTGAGTTATGTAAGCGTTTATCCTTTTTTCGGCATCTGAAGATATCCTGTCCTGAACAGACGAGATAGAAGCGGAAATAGATTGCAATTTTGCATCTATAATCTGATTGAGCGCATCCTGGGTGGAATTCATAACGCTTTTTTGAATTCTTGGAACCGGAGGGAGGTTTTGACTTACGGAAAGATGTCTTGCATGGTTGAAAGCCGCATACCTTATCGTTTCGTAAATTTGTGTTGAGATGCCGAACTTTTTTAGTATGAAAGTGTTTGGATGAGGGCGCATTCTTCCATCTTTCATGTTGATAAGTTTCTCAAGGTCGTCTTGAGAAAGATTTCTGACGGCTTTGGATAATTTAAATTTGAAAGTTTTAAAAGCCTTTGCGGTTGAAGGTTTTAAGGATTGCGGGTTGATAAGATGAATTCTCATCCATAAGTTGTCATGAGTGGGATAAAGGGCAGCATTGTATCTGGCCATAAAAGATACAAATCCATCGAAGTCCATGTCGAGCCTCCTAACACGTATATGTACAAATATAATAATACCATAAATACAGATGAAATGTTGAAAACAACGTTTTGAATAAATGAACAATTATTTTAAACATTATGCGGTAAAAACAAAATAATGCTACTAAACTCTTTGCTGAAATATGCGTGTTATTGTACTCAAGAGATCAACGATAATCGGGCAAACAAAAATTCGCCCTCTATACGGCGAAATAATTCATCTTGACTTCAATTCCCGCGCTTTATTCTCAAACGTTTTTTGGGAGGATTTTTCATCAGATATTCAAAATCGGAAATATCCTCGTTGCCTTTTTCAGCGTCCATTTCAGCGTAAGAAGTTGAAGTATCGAATATAATCACTTGTTTTCTATCTTTTCCATACTTTTGTTGCATAAATTTCAACAACGTATTCACCAGCGTTGATTTACCTGATCCCGTTTTCCCACCAATTGCTATATTTATTTTCGCTCACTCCTTTGTGGAGTTCGTGCCGTCAGTAACGACGGGACTTCCCGACATTTTGGAAAATACATTATTTTGTTCCTTTGTGGAGTT